>CAZFFB010000450.1:0-1505 GCA_964517735.1 uncultured Pseudomonas sp. | reverse complement strand
CTGGCGCCGCTGGTCGGGCTGGCCGACAAGATCATCGATGTGGTGGATACCGGCAACACCCTGCGGGCCAACGGCCTCGAGCCTCAGGAGCTGATTGCTCCGATCAGCTCGCGTCTGGTGGTCAACAAGGCGTCGATGAAAATGCAGCATGGACGCATCCAGGCCCTGATCGATACCCTGCGCCAGGCGATTGCCGGGCGCGCAGACGGCTGAGTCAGCGCGGCACGCCGATGCCGCGCAGGCCTTCGGGCCACCGAGTTTCCGGCAGTGCCGCGTGCCTGCCCACCACCGCCGCCGCCTATTCGCACCATAGGCACAATTGCCGAGTGCCGGTGCGTTCGGACTGCTAATCTAGCGGCGCCTATTTACGCTGATGCCAGAGAGGCCTCGTCATGACTGCACCTATCGCCCTTCGCCGACTCGATGCCACCGATCCGCAGTTCGCCCGTCATCTGGACCATCTGCTGAGCTGGGAGAGCGTATCGGACGAGGCGGTCAACCAGCGTGTGCTGGAGATCATCCAGGCCGTGCGCGAGCGGGGCGATGCTGCGCTGGTCGAGTTCACTCGCCGCTTCGATGGCGTCGAGGCCACCGCCATGAGCGAGCTGATCCTGCCGCGCGAGCGCCTTGAGCTGGCCCTGACCCGCATCAGCGCCGAGCAGCGTGAGGCCCTGGAAAAGGCGGCCCTGCGCGTGCGCCTCTACCACGAGAAGCAGAAGCAGGACTCCTGGACCTACACCGAGGCTGACGGCACCGTGCTCGGTCAGCAGGTCACGCCGCTGGACCGCGCTGGCCTGTACGTGCCGGGCGGCAAGGCCGCCTACCCCTCGTCGGTGCTGATGAACGCCATTCCGGCCAAGGTCGCCGGGGTGCCCGAGGTGGTGATGGTGGTGCCGACCCCGCGTGGCGAGCTCAACGAGCTGGTGCTGGCAGCTGCCTGCGTGGCCGGAGTCGACCGGGTATTCACCATTGGCGGTGCTCAGGCGGTGGCGGCGCTGGCCTACGGCACCGAGAGCGTGCCGCAGTGCGACAAGATCGTCGGCCCGGGCAACATCTACGTGGCCACTGCCAAACGCCATGTGTTCGGCCAGGTCGGCATCGACATGATCGCCGGCCCCTCGGAGATTCTCGTGGTCTGCGACGGCCAGACCGATCCGGACTGGATCGCCATGGACCTGTTCTCCCAGGCCGAGCACGACGAGGATGCCCAGTCGATCCTGGTCAGCCCGGATGCCGCCTTCCTCGATGCGGTCGAGGCCAGCATCAACCGGCTGCTGCCGACCATGGAGCGTGCCGAGATCATCCGCACTTCGCTGCAAGGCCGTGGCGCGCTGATCAAGGTCGCCGACATGGATGAGGCGCTGCGCGTGACCAACCGCATCGCACCCGAGCACCTCGAGCTGTCGGTGGCCGACCCGCAGGCGCTGCTGCCGCAGATCCGCCACGCCGGGGCGATCTTCATGGGTCGCTACACCGCCGAGGCGCTGGGCGACTACTGCGCCGGC
>CAZFFB010000449.1:0-1508 GCA_964517735.1 uncultured Pseudomonas sp. | reverse complement strand
CCGACCCGCAGGCCTGGCTGCCGCAGATCCGCCACGCCGGCGCGATCTTCATGGGTCGCTACACCGCCGAGGCGCTGGGCGACTACTGCGCCGGCCCCAATCACGTGCTGCCGACCTCCGGCACCGCGCGCTTCTCCTCGCCGCTGGGGGTCTATGACTTCCAGAAGCGCTCCTCGATCATCTTCTGCTCCGCCGCGGGTGCCTCGGAGCTGGGCAAGACCGCCTCGGTGCTGGCGCGCGGCGAGTCGCTGACCGCCCACGCGCGCAGCGCCGAGTACCGCATCAGGTAACGCTGTAGTTGCTGACCGGTCGTGCCGCTGGGTGCGGCTGGTCGTTACCGGCTGGGGTGCGTCTGCCCTCCAGTCCCACCCGGAATCGATCGAATGCGAGGAGAGAGGGGCGTGAGCAAATTCTGGAGTCCCTTCGTCAAGGACCTGGTGCCTTATGTGCCGGGCGAGCAGCCGAAGATGCAGCGGCTGGTCAAGCTCAACACCAACGAGAACCCCTACGGGCCGTCGCCCAAGGTGATCGAGGCGATCCGTGCCGAGCTGGGCGAGGGGCTGCGTCTGTACCCGGACCCCAACGGCGAGCGCCTCAAGCAGGCGATTGCCACCTGCCACGGCGTGCGGCCCGAGCAGGTCTTCGTCGGCAACGGCTCCGACGAGGTGCTGGCCCATGTGTTCCATGGCCTGTTCCAGCACGGTGCGCCGCTGCTGTTCCCGGACATCAGCTACAGCTTCTATCCGGTGTACTGCGGCCTGTATGGCATCCCCTTCGAGACGGTAGCGCTGGATGCGCAGTTTGGCATCGATGTGGCTGACTACGCGCGACCCAACGGCGGGATCATCTTCCCCAATCCCAATGCGCCGACCGGTTGCCTGCTGCCGCTGACGGCGATCCGCCAGCTGCTCGAGCGCAATACCGAGACGGTGGTGGTGATCGACGAGGCCTATGTGGACTTCGGCGGCGAGAGCGCGATTGCCCTGGTGGATGAATACCCCAACCTGCTGGTCACCCAGACCCTGTCCAAGTCCCGTTCGCTGGCAGGGCTGCGGGTCGGTTTTGCGGTTGGTCATCCCGAACTGATCGAGGCGCTGGAGCGGATCAAGAACAGCTTCAACTCCTATCCGCTGGATCGTCTGGCGCTGGCGGGGGCGGTTGCAGCCTTCGAGGATCAGGACTACTTCGAGCAGACGCGCCAGGCGGTGATCGCCAGTCGTGAGCAGATGGTGGCGGACCTTGCGCAGCTGGGCTTTGAGGTACTGCCGTCGGCGGCCAACTTCGTGTTCGCCCGCCATCCCGCTCATGACGCTCAGACGCTGGCGGCGGCGCTGCGTGAGCGCGGCATTATCGTCCGGCATTTCCGGCAGGCGCGTATTGCCCAGTTCCTGCGGATCACTGTCGGTGATCCGGCGCAGAACCAGGCGCTTCAGGAGGCGCTGGTCGAACTTATCTCGCAGTGAGGTGGGGTCGATCCTCGTTGAGAGCGGCGCCTTCGGGCGCCGTTT
>CAZFFB010000448.1:0-1511 GCA_964517735.1 uncultured Pseudomonas sp. | reverse complement strand
TGCGGGTTTGCTTCTCTTCCTCAAGGTCCCAGCGCGAAACGTCAACAGGCCCTAGGACAACCACCGATGACCCTTCGCCGCCCGCGCCCCTTCATCCTGCTCATGGCCCTGCTGCTGGCCGCCCGCTTGGCCGAGGCTGCCGGCCTTACGGCCAGCGTCGACCGGCGCAGCCTGACCCTTGGCGAGATCGTCGAACTGCGCCTTGAGGCCGATACCGCCCTGCTGGACGGACGCCCCGACCTGCAGGCACTCGAGGCGCAGTTCCAGATTCTGGAAACCCGCCTGCTGGGCCGTGACAGCGCACAAGGCGACGGTCATCACCGCGAGCATCTGCTGATCACCCTGCAACCGCGCCTGAGCGGCGAGCTGCTGATTCCACCGCTGGCAATCGGCGACAAGCGCTCCCAGGCAATCCGCCTGCAGGTCATGCCGGCGCGCCCGGTGCAGGCACCGGCCACGCTGGCGGCGGTGTTCATCGATGCCCGCCTCGATCAGCCCAGCGTCTATGTTCAGGCACAGAGCCTGCTGACCGTGCGCATCTTCCACTCGGTGGCCCTGTATGACGACAGCCAGCTCAGCCCGCTGGAAATCGAGGAGGTGCATGTGGTGCCGCTGGGCCGGCCGCGCACCTACGAGCAGCAGATCAATGGTGTGCGTCATGGGGTGATCGAGGTGCGCTACGCCCTGTTCCCGCAGCGCAGCGGCATGCTGCAGATCCCAGCCCAGCTGTTCAGCGCCACGGCGCTGGATGACAGCGGCCAGGTACCGGGCCTGCGCAGTGGCCGGCCCCTGCAGGTACGCTCGCCCAGCCTGCGCCTCGAGGTGCGTCCGCGCCCGGCTGACTATCCGCCGGATCAGCCCTGGCTGGCAGCCCGGAGTCTGCAGCTGGAGGAGAGCTGGCAGGGCACAGAGGGTAAGATCCGGGTCGGCGACTCACTGACCCGCACCCTGCGCCTGCGAGCCGAAGGCCTGCCGGCCGCCCAGCTGCCGGAGATCCTGCAGGACCTGCCGAGCACTGGCCTGCGCCGCTACCCCGACCAGCCGCGCCAGCGCGAAGAGAGCGCCAGCAGTGGCCTGATCGGTGTACAAGAGCAGGCCAGTGCGCTGGTACCCACCGCCGCCGGCGAGTTCAGCCTGCCGGCTATCGAGGTGTTCTGGTGGGATACCGCGGCGGATCGCCTGGTCAGCAGCCGTCTGCCGGGACGCACCCTGCAGGTGACGGGCGACGCCGCGCCGGCCACCGTGCCGGCCGGGATGGACAAGGTCGAACCCCAGGCGTCACTGTGGCCCTGGCAGCTGGCCAGCCTCTTGCTGCTGTGCAGCAACCTCCTGGGCCTGATGCTGTGGTGGCGGGCGCGTCGCCAGCCGGCTGTCGTGCGCAGTACAGCCAGCGCCCCCAGCAACCGCTCGCTGCTGGAGGACCTGCGCCGCGCCTGCCAGCAGGACGACGCCCACGCCGCCCGCCAGGCATTGGACGCCTGGGCACGCCAGCAGCCCTGCACCCTGGCCGA
>CAZFFB010000447.1:0-1513 GCA_964517735.1 uncultured Pseudomonas sp. | reverse complement strand
TGCCTCGCGCGATGCACGCATCGCCGGGATCGCTGCCAAGGGTCTCAAGGAAGTCACCTATCACCTGCGCCGCTCCAGCGAGTGGATGGAGCGCCTGGGTGATGGCACCGAGGAGAGCCATCGCCGCCTGGTCGCGGCAGTCGATGAGCTGTGGCGCTTCACCCACGAGCTGCAGGAGGCCGATGCACTGGAGCAGCGTCTGGCGGACGCCGGCATCGCTGCCGATGCCGCGACGGTCGCCGCTGCCTGGCGTGCCAGCGTGGAGAAGGTGTTTGCCAGTGCCACGCTGAAGGTGCCGGCCCCGGCCAGCTACTTCTACCTGAGCGGCAAGCGCGGCCTGCACACCGAGCATCTGGGCCTGTTGCTGGCCGAGATGCAGTTCCTGCAGCGCGCCTACCCGGACGCCACCTGGTAAGGCCGCGGCGCCTGCCTGCCTCACGGAGGTTGCCATGAGCATTTCATCGCAAGTCGACGCGCTGTTTGGTGGCGGCCCCTGTGCCGACGGCCAGCAGCCCTCATCCGGCGGGCTGATCGCCTCGGACGGCGGTACCCGCACCGCCAGTGCCGACGATCTGCCCCTGGCCTGGCAGGTGCTGGAGCAGGTCATGGATCCGGAGGTGCCGGTGGTCAGCGTCACCGACCTTGGCATCGTCCGCGATCTTGCCTGGGAGGACGGCCACCTGAAGGTGGTCGTCACCCCCACCTATTCCGGCTGCCCGGCCACCGAACTGATCGAGAACGAAATTGCCCGGGCGCTGGAGCGCGCCGGCTTTGCCGCACCGCGCCTCGAGCGCCAGCTGGCCCCGGCCTGGACCACCGACTGGATCACCGAGCGCGGTCGCGAGCGGCTGCGCACCTACGGCATCGCACCACCGGTCGGCTCCAGCAGCAAGCGCAGCCTGCTGGGCGAGCCGGTCACGGTCAGCTGCCCGCACTGCGGCAGTCAGGAGACCGAGGTGGTCAGCGAGTTCGGCTCCACCGCCTGCAAGGCCCTGTACCGCTGCCGCAGCTGTCTTGAGCCCTTCGACTATTTCAAGTGCATCTGAACGGCTCGCCCGTCGCGCTGGCCGAGCCTGGAGAATAATAAAATGAGCAAGTTCCATACGCTGACCGTCCGCGAAGTGCGCCCGGAAACCCGCGATACCGTCTCGGTGTCCTTCGCGGTGCCGGCCGAGCTTCAAGACAGCTTCCGCTATGCCCAGGGCCAGCACCTGGTGATGCGCACCTTCATCGATGGCGAGGAAGTGCGCCGCAGCTACTCGATCTGCACCGCCGTCAGCGACAACGACCTGCGGGTGGCGATCAAGCACATCCCAGGCGGCCTGTTCTCCAGTTTCGCCAATCAGCAGCTGGCCGCCGGCGATCGTCTGGAGGTGATGCCGCCGGCCGGACACTTCTCGGTTGCCCTGGACCCTGCGCGCGAGGGCAATTACCTGGGCGTGGCCGCGGGCAGCGGCATCACGCCGATCATGTCGATCCTCAAGACCACCCTGGAAACCGAGCCCCACAGCCG
>CAZFFB010000446.1:0-1516 GCA_964517735.1 uncultured Pseudomonas sp. | reverse complement strand
TTCATGGCTCCATCCTCTCAAAGGTTGGAGCCTCCGGGAAACCCGGGGCGGTTCACAAAGCGAAAAGTCCCGCTTCGATATCTGTGCGGCTCATCCGCTGGTGCTCCAGGCGACTGCAATGCACACGCACTGCAGCCGCCGACCAAGATCGTCAGATATCGAGCGCCGGCAGTGCCTTGACGATCTTCTGGGTTTCCAGGCTGACCGTCACCACGCGCTGGAACAACTCCAGCGGGTAGCGCGGGTTGCCCATAGTTTCGATGGCCCAGTCGTTGGCGTCGTTGACGATGCCGCTGGCCTTGTCGGTCTTCACGCACTGGCGCTCCATCACCCAGTCCAGCGCGGCCTTGCCGTTGACCACGTAGTCCCAGGCGGCTTCTGGGATGTTGCGCAGAGTGATCTTGCCGTTGTAAATCACGGTGGTCTTGTCGCCCTTCTTGGCGAACTTCATCTTCTCGACACGGTAATCAGCGTCCTTCAGCGGCCCCTTGGCGTCGATGGTCAGCGGGTACGGCTCGACCGTTTCGTAGTTCAGGTGCAGATCCGCTAGGTCGCGACCGGCCTTGCTGAAGGCCCAGAAGTCGGCAGCAGTCTTCACTACCGGGATTCGTGGCAGCTCCCTTGTCAGATTGTCACCAAAGCGTTCACGGTAATCCGGCGAGTGGAGCAGGCCATAGACGTAGTAGAACAGGTCTTCCTTGCCGATCTGCTCGCCGGAGTAGGCTGCCCGGAAGTGCGCCAGTCCCTCATCGGTGATGGCGTCACGACGCGGGCTGTCGGTTGAGCCTTCCTCACTGAACAGGTCATTGCTACCTGAGCCAGATACCTCCTCGTAGAGGTAGAGCGGAAAACACTGCCCATTGAATTGAACTTGAAAGTCTGGGACAGCACTTGACATGATTACTGAAAATCCAGATTTTGACCCTACATTCGAGAGACAGATCACCAAGTTGGCTGCCTGCGCACTCGGGAATATTCGTGGCATCTGGAATATGTACTCGTTTAGCCGGCGATTCAGGTAAAGCCACTGCTTGGTAAATGGTCGATAAAGGCTTTCCACCAAGCACTGTCGCTCAAACTCAAGATGGCGCCCTTTGATCACTTCCTGCTTCAGTGCGCGCGTCCAACTGATCTTTCCTGGGTCGGTGTCAATGAACCCATCTAGCAGGTTTGCACGGACTTTTTTATCCAATCCCGAGTGTACAGCGTCGAATCGTTTTACCTCTCCGCTGTAGAAGCTAATCATGCATTCCATATTTGCCGCTACGGCAGCCTTACTGGCGTTATAGGCCCAAGCATCCCGCGCTGTTAGTACGCCCTGCGAGAAATTGGCAAACAGCTTAGCTTCATCGCCACGCTTGTCCCCCAGCACGATGAACTGGCCGAAGCTATCATCGCGCTGCTTCAACCAGTCGCCATGGTCATCCGGAGTGATTTGCTGCCAATTTTCGATACCGACCACGCTGCCATAAGTTTCGATTCTCTCCAGCTTCTCTTCACGACTGAGGTAGTCGCC
>CAZFFB010000445.1:0-1530 GCA_964517735.1 uncultured Pseudomonas sp. | reverse complement strand
GAGCGCAGGGCAGCAACCATCCAGCCGGACAGGTACAGGTAGCGCTTGTTGGTGGTCTTCAGGTGCTTCTTGATGGAGATCAGCTTCTGCTGACCGATGAAGCCATGCCAGCAACCCAGGGACTGGGTGTAGACGGAGGAGTCGGCGTCGTATTCGGCCATGTCCTTGCGCATGATGGCCGCGGTGTACTTGGCGATGTCCAGACCGGTCTTGAAGCGGTTCTGGATGCGCATGCGCGCAGCGGACTCGGGGTTGATGGCGTCCCAGCTGCTGCCGTACGTTTCTTTCAGGGCGGCGACGGCCTTGATCTCGTTCTGGTATGCGGACATGTTCAATCCTTCAGGAAGTTGTTTCATCGAGCACCAACACAACCATTCAATCGCAAACGCGTGAACGACGTGTTGCAGTAGCTCACCGCAGAGCGTCGCGGGGTGATGGAGGCGGTTGTAGTGGGGGAGAGAGGCACTACACGCTGCGGCGAGATGTGCGAAAGCAGCCTGCGTGAGCAGATGCTGACCAGTTTGGCCGTCAGGTGAAGGGTTGCCTGCCAGTTCCTCAGGACAACTGCGTTCCAGTCGCCACCTTGTCGCACCGCCGGATGGTGGTACTGACACGAAATACCGGCCAGAAGGTTCGGACGGGATACTTCGCAGGCTTTTCAGGGCCTCTGGTCAGCGGGAGCGAAGGCATCATGCCCCCCGTCGAGGGCATCGTCAATCGGTTTTGTAGTTTTTTGGGGAAGCTACTACAAAAGTCTAGAGCGCTGGATAAGGGGAGAGAATCAGGGCTGCAGGGGCGGTCATTACGCCCCTGGGCAGGGAGGCTGCCCTGCTGCGCGAGAGGCGAGCAGGGCAGGCATGACTCAGGCGCTGTCACGCTCCATGTCGACATGCGGGATGCCGGCCTCAAGGAACTCCTCGCTGCACACCCGAAAGCCCAGGCGCTCATAAAAGGCAACCGCGTAGCTTTGGGCCGTGAGGAACTGGCGCTGCAGGCCGCGTCGCTCGGCTTCTGCGATGGCCGCCTCCATCAGGCGCTCGCCGATGTGCAGGCCGCGCCAGTCCTTGAGTACCGAGACCCGGCCAATGCGTCCATCCGGCAGCAGGCGTGCGGTACCCACGGCGAATTCGTCCTCAAGGGCGAGAAAATGCACGGCAGTCTCGTCTTCGCCATCCCATTCAAGCTCTGGGGCCACCTCCTGCTCGGTGACGAACACTGCCTCGCGGATACGCCGCAGATCAGCGTTGTCGGCCTGCCAGTCGGCGATACGTACATGAATCCTACTCATCGTTGGCAAACTCCAGACTGCCCTGCTTGACCAGCTCATGGATCAGCGTCAGCGCTTCATCGTTGTCCAGCCAGGGGGCGAGGTTATCAAGGTAGAGGATGTCGGCGCTGCAGATCAGCTTGAGCAGTTCACGCAGCGCGCCATCCAGGCGGCGGCTCAGGCCGCTGGCAAACAGCACCACGTTCTCTTCAAGCTCGCTCCAGGCCAGGCGTGCGCTGGGGTTGCGTACCAGCAGGGCGCCC
>CAZFFB010000444.1:0-1531 GCA_964517735.1 uncultured Pseudomonas sp. | reverse complement strand
TCACCAGACCGATCTCCACCACCATCAGGGCGAGGATGCCGAACCAGATCGACTTGGAGGTGGCATCCAGACCGAAGAAATCCAGGCCCATGATCATCGGATAGAAGATCGGGATGGTCAGCAGGATCATCGCCAGCGAGTCCATCACGCAGCCCAGGATCAGGTAGGTGATGAGGATCGCCGCCAGCACTAGCATCGGCGCCATGCCGCTGTTCTTCACCCACTCGGCCAGCTCATTGGGCATCTGGGTCAGCGCCAGCCCCGAGTTGAGCAGATCCGCCCCCAGCAGTACCAGGAAGATCATCGCCGTGGTCTCGGCGGTGCCCAGCAGGCTCTTGCTGATGCCCTCCCAGCGCATGCCACCCTGCAGGATGGCGAGTATGCCGCAGGCCGCTGCACCGATCGAGGCTGCCTCGGTGGGGTTGGACCAGCCGCCGTAGATGCCGACGATCACCACCAGGAACACGCCGACCACCGGCAGCACGTTGACGAATGCCTTGAGGCGCTCAGCCGGACTGGCTTTCTGCTGCTCCTGATCGTGACCGCCTTCGCGGGCAACCATGATGCGCAGCACCACCATGTAGCCGATCACCGCGAGGATGCCGGGGATCACCGCGGCCACGAACAGCTTGGCGATCGACTCCTGGGTGAGCACCGCATAGATGATCAGCGGCACCGACGGCGGAATCAGGATGCCCAGGGTACCGCCGGCCGCCACGGTGGCGGTGGCCAGACGCCCGGAGTAGTTGTGCCGGCGCAGCTCAGGCAGTGCCACATGGCTCATGGTCGCCGAGGTGGCCAGCGACGAGCCACAGATCGCGCCAAAGCCTGCACAGGCACCGATGGCGGCCATGCCGATGCCGCCCTTCCAGTGCCCGATGAACGCCGCCGCGCAGCGGAAGATCGCCCGCGACAGCCCGCCGTGCGTGGCGAACTGGCCCATCAGCACGAACAGCGGGATCACCGCCAGATCGTAGTTGGACAGCCGCGAGTAGGCCAGATTGTTCAGGGTGTAGAGCAGGGCATTGAAGTCCCCGGCATTCACCGCCAGGAAGCAGACCGCACCGCCAACCAGCATGGTCACGCCGATGTGTACGCGCAGCGCCAGCAGGGTCAGGGTGATGGCCAGGCCGATCAGGCCAAGGCTCAGACCGCTCATGGACAACCTCCGGGAGACAGACAGTGGGAAACGCGCCAGGCACTGGCCAGCGCAAGGAGCAGCAGGCTGGGCACGATCAGCCCCAGCGGGATCCACAGAGGAATGGTCAGCAGGGTGGAGACATCGCCGTACTCAAGGGTATCCCCCAGCTGCAGGGCTGTACGCCAGGCCAGGATCAGCGCGGCCAGCATGCACAGGCCGTGACCGATGACATCCAGGCTGGTCTGCAGCCATTGCGGTGCCCGCAGGGTGAAGGTATCGACCTTGAGGTGCAGCCCGCGCATCTCGCAGATCGGCAGGAAGCTGGCAATCGCGATTGCCGCGCCCATTTCCATCAGTTCGATGTCGCCGCGCACCGGGGCGGCATACAGC
>CAZFFB010000443.1:0-1557 GCA_964517735.1 uncultured Pseudomonas sp. | reverse complement strand
TGTTCCCGGGCTTCCAGGCCCGCGGCACCCTGGGGCGGGCGATCGTCGATGGCGCTCCGACCGTGCGCGTGCTGCGCCAGCGCATCGCGGTGCGGGCGCAGGTCCATACCCTGGGCGGTTTTTCCGCCCACGCCGGCCAGTCGCAACTGCTCGACTGGGTCGGTCATTTCACCCACCGCCCCGAGCTGTATCTGGTTCATGGCGAGCTGGAGAAGATGAAAGTGCTGCAACAGGCCCTGCAGGATCGCTTGCAGTGGACGGCCAACATCCCGGAGCCGGGCGAGCAGATCGCCCTCTGAGCAGCCGCGAACAAGGAGCTTCACCATGCCTTATGAGAACAACGACTACCTGTCCCGCCATTTCCAGACCACCGCCATCGATCTGGGCGACAAGCTCGATGAGCTGATCACCATGAGCGTGCCGCCCGGCAGCCCCAACCAGGCGCTTTACCGGGAAATGCTGATGACCGTGGTGCGCATGGCCGAGGCCGACCGCAACCGCTGGGACGCCAAGATCATGCTGCAGACCCTGCGGGAGATGGAAAACGCCTTCAGCCTGCTGGAGCAGTTCAAGCGCCGCCGCAAGGTGACCGTGTTCGGCTCGGCCCGCACCCCGAGCGATCATCCGCTCTACCTGCTGGCACGCGAGCTGGGCAAGCTGCTCACCCATCACGACCTGATGACCGTGACCGGTGCCGGCGATGGCATCATGGCCGCCGCCCACGAGGGTGCAGGCCTTGAGTACAGCCTGGGCCTGAACATCGCCCTGCCCTTCGAGCAGCGCGCCAACGAGGTGGTGCATGGCACCGGCAACCTCCTGTCCTTCCACTTCTTCTTCCTGCGCAAGCTGTTCTTCGTCAAGGAAGCGGACGCCATGGTGCTGTTCCCCGGCGGTTTCGGCACGCTTGACGAGGCGCTGGAAGTGCTGACACTGATCCAGACCGGCAAGAGCCCGATCGTGCCGGTGGTGATGATCGACGTCGAGGAAGGGCGCTACTGGAAGGACTTCCTGCACTTTGTCCGCCAGCAGCTTGAAGAAAACCGCTACATCCTGCCCAGCGACATGAGCCTGATCAAGCTGGTAAACAGCGCCGAGGAGGCCGCGGTCGAGATCACCCATTTCTACCGCAACTACCACTCCAGCCGCTGGCTCAAGGGCGATTTTGCCATCCGCATGAACCGCCCGCTCAGCGCCCATGCCCTGCAGCAACTGCATGAGGGCTTTGGCGATCTGTGCCTTGAGGGTGGCTTCAGCCAGCAGCCCTACTGCGAGCTGGATCGGGACGAGCCGGAATTCTGCCACCTGACCCGCCTGACCTTCCGCTTCAACGGCCGCGATCAGGGGCGTCTGCGCCAGCTGATCGACTTCATCAACCTGCCGCAGAACTGGCAGCGCGAGGCCACTGGCAACGGCGCCTGAGACGCGCTTGCCCGCATACAAAAAGGCCTGCGCGGCAACAGCCGGCGCAGGCCTTTTCACGACGGGCCGTGCACTCAGTCCAGCGACCGGCCACCACGCAGCAGGCGAGTGACCCGGTCACTGGCAAAGCCGCGATAG
>CAZFFB010000442.1:0-1564 GCA_964517735.1 uncultured Pseudomonas sp. | reverse complement strand
AAACAGGTTCTGCAGCTGGCTGGTCATCTCCTCCATGCCCGGCGGGGTCATGATCTCGACGCCGGCCGGGATGTCGGCCACCTCGATGTCGATTTCCTTGTCGTCCAGCTGGCCTTCGCGCAGGCGCTTGCGAAACAGCTGACGGGTGCTGGAGTCCTCGCGCACCGGCGGCTCGTCACCAAAGCCTGTGCGCGCCGGCGGCAGCAGGGCGTCGAGGATGCGCTCCTCGGCGGCGTCCTCGGCGCGAAAACGCATCTTCTCGACTTCCTGCTCACGCAGCATCTTCAGCGCGGCATCGGCCAGGTCGCGGATGATCGACTCGACATCGCGGCCGACGTAGCCAACCTCGGTGAACTTGGTCGCCTCGACCTTGATGAATGGCGCATTGGCCAGCTTGGCCAGGCGGCGGGCGATCTCGGTCTTGCCAACGCCGGTCGGGCCGATCATCAGGATGTTCTTCGGGGTGACTTCCGTACGCAGCTCGGCCGGCAGCTGCATGCGCCGCCAGCGGTTGCGCAGGGCAATGGCGACGGCGCGCTTGGCGTCGTCCTGGCCGATGATGTGACGGTTGAGTTCGGAGACGATCTCGCGGGGTGTCATGGACATGGGGGACAAACTCCGGGGCGACCCCGCGCTTAGTGCGCGCAGTCCTGTTCTTCGATGGTCAGGTTCTGGTTGGTGAACACGCAGATGGAGCCGGCGATGTTCAGCGCGGTTTCGGTGATCTCGCGGGCCGAAAGGTTCGGGTCACCCTTTTGCAGCAGCGCCAGCGCGGCCGCCTGGGCGAAGCCACCGCCCGAGCCCATGGCGATCAGGCCATGCTCGGGTTCGACCACATCGCCATTGCCGGTAATGATCAGGGAGGCGTCCTTGTTGGCCACCGCCAGCATGGCCTCCAGACGGCTCAGGCTGCGGTCGGTGCGCCAGTCCTTGGCCAGCTCGACGGCGGCGCGGATCAGGTGACCCTGGTGCTTTTCCAGCTGGCCCTCGAAGCGTTCGAACAGGGTGAAGGCATCGGCGGTGGCACCGGCAAAGCCGGCCAGCACCTGGCCGTGGTAGAGGCGGCGCACCTTCTTGGCGTTGCCTTTCATCACGGTGTTGCCGAGGGAAACCTGGCCGTCGCCGCCCATGACGACTTTGCCGTTGCGGCGCACTGAAACGATGGTGGTCAAGGGGGCGATCTCCTGCTGGGGGAACGGATAAAGGCGATGATGCAGGACGATATGGGGAAGTGCGCCAGACTTTTCAACCGCCGCCCGACCAAGGTCGCAGGCGGCGGTTGCCGGTTCAGCGTCTTTGCTGGACGACGCCGCTCAGGCCATTGGCGCCCAGCTGACGCTGGGCGCTGTCAGCCTGCTGGCGGTTGCCGAACGGTCCGACCACCACGCGGTGCCAGGTCCGGCCATTGACCTGCCCGGATTCGATACGGGCATCCTGGCCGATCAGCAGCAGGCGTGCCCGGGTGCTTTCGGCCTGCTCGCGGGTGCTGAACGCGCCAGCCTGTACCACGAAGCGCTGGCTGCCTGCCGCGGGCGCGGCGGGTGCCGGCGCGGGTGCGGGGGGC
>CAZFFB010000441.1:0-1566 GCA_964517735.1 uncultured Pseudomonas sp. | reverse complement strand
GAGAAGCGCCGTGCGGGCCTTGATCGTCGCGATGGGGAAAAGGATGGCCAGTCGCTATCGACCCGGAAAATGCTCCGCGCCTACCGCGACGAGGCCGCTCGTCAAAAGGCGGTGGTGAAGCAGGCGCAGTTGTGCCAGCGTCAACTGCTGTACGTCGTCTCGGCGCTCAAGCGGCTGCTGACCGACGAGAACTTCATCAATCTGCTTCGGGCTGAGACGCTCGATTCCATGCCGCAGTATCTGGCCGAGAAGGTTTTGTGAGAGGAGAGGATATGGCATCGCAAGTGTCGATGGCTTTCCAGCCCGAGGGCGTGACGGTTCCGCTGGACAAGATACTGCCGCTGAAGGCATTGCCCAGCACCATCCGCACATCTCAGCGGTACCTGCGGATCAAAGCGTCGATGCAGGAAGTTGGCATTATCGAGCCGCCGATCGTGTACCCGCAGAAGGGATCGGCAGGGGCGTACATGATGCTGGACGGCCACCTGCGGCTGGATGTTGCCAAGAGCCTGGGATATGAGACACTGTTTTGCCTGGTCGCCACCGATGACGAAGCGTTCACCTACAACCACAAGGTAAGCCAGTTGACGCCCATCCAAGAGCATTTCATGGTGCTCAAGGCGATCAAGAACGGCGTCTCCGAAGAGCGCATCGCCAAGACGCTCAACGTCAGCCTTTCAACGCTCAAGCAGAAACGCGATCTCTTGGAGGACATCTGTCCCGAGGCGGTCGCGCTGCTCAGGGACCGGAGGGCATCGGCCGGCGCGATACGGGAGATGAAACGGGTCAAGCCGATGCGTCAGATCGAGATGGCGGAACTGATGGTGGCGTCGAACAATTACACCGCCGTCTGGGCCAAGTGTCTGGTCGCGGCCAGTTCGCAGGACCAGATCATCGAGCCAGAGACGCAGGAGCCGGCTCCGGGCGTTGAACAACGCGATCTGGCTCGGCTCCAGAGCGAGATGGAGAACCTGGAGCGCGAGTTCACGATGGTGCAGGAAGAATACGGCCAGAACATGCTGAACCTCGTGGTCGTGGTCGGATACCTGAGGCGGCTGATGGACAACGCCGCTGTGGTGCGGTTTCTCTCCCAAGCCGAGCCATCGATGCTCAGCGAGTTCCAGCGGATCATCGATACAGCGGAGATGCGCGCCACCGGCTGAAAACGTGACAGTGACTTCGAGTGAGCATTGACAAGGACTTATGAGCGAAAGTGTCAAAATCGACGTTTTTCGCATTCTGCGCCTCCGCCTATGACCGAGAAGACGCCTCAACCCAAGCTCCCAGACGATGCCATCGTGGTGACCAATTACCACGATCTGGGTCGCTATCTGTTCAAGTTCGCCGAGGGCAGCCTCGATCTGGTGCTACTTTTGGGCCAGCCGGGCATCGGCAAGACCGAGGCGGTCAAGCAGGCGCTATGCATCGATGGGGATTCCCAAGGGCAGGCTCTCTACGTCGAAGGCCATGCCCAGCCCTTCGGGCTGTACCAGCAGCTCTGGCGCTACCGCGACCGTCCGGTGGTGCTCGATGACTTGGATCGGCTCTACGCCAATCCGGATTGCG
>CAZFFB010000440.1:0-1581 GCA_964517735.1 uncultured Pseudomonas sp. | reverse complement strand
AGGCGATGGTTGAGAAACGGCTGCTCGAAGAAGCGTCCGCGACTTTCCACCACCACCGCCTTGGGTTCGCGCGCGCCATACACCACCCGAGCGATACGCGCATGCACGATCAGCCCGGCGCACATGCTGCAGGGTTCGAGGGTCACATACAGGGTGCTGCCGACCAGCCGATAATTCTCCAGCCGGCGCGCCGCATCACGGATCGCCACCATCTCGGCGTGCGCGCTGGGATCATGGGCAGAAATCGGGCAGTTGAAACCGCGCCCGACAATCTGGCCATCGACCACCAGCACCGCCCCCACCGGCACCTCACCCTGCGCAGCGCCCTTGGCGGCCAGCGCCAGCGCCTCGCTCATGAAGTACTCGTCCTGGGCGCGATCGATGATCTGGGGTCTGTGCATGGCAAGGCCGCTGGTGGCAAAGGTTGGGGGTCAGTGTGGGGAATCTGCCGCCGGCGTCAAGCCGCTGGCTGGCTGCAGGACACTGCGCAGTTCGGCCGGCAACACGGCCAGCAGCCACGGCAGGGCCTCGCCCCACAGTGCTTCCAGCGCCTCGTCCAGCTGTCGCTGCTCAGCAGCGCTTGCCTCCTGCCGCCAGGCATGCTGCCAGTCGGCATACAGACGCTGCAGCTGATGCGTCAGGCAACGATCCAGACGGCACAAGGCCGCCCGTAGCGCCCGATCAAGGGCGGCGCAGTAGTCAGGCTGCGCCTGCAGGGCCTGTCCCAGCCCCGAAAGCCCGCGCGCCAGCAGCAGCGGCAGGCGGCCCTCGGCACAGGCCAGATCCTGGCGCAGGGCCCGCTGGCCGCGCCGTAGTTGCCGCTGCAACCGCTGCAGCCACTGCGGATAACCGGCCAGCTCAGCCGCGAGCCAGCCCAGCGTACAACCTTCCTCGGCCGCGGCCGCCAGACCCGCCTCCAGCTGCGCGAACAGTGTCTGCCAGCCGGCGATCGCGGCCTGACGCTGTGGATGGGCCGGGCTGGCAGCCACCGCCTCGCACAGCGCCGCCAGCTGCAGCAGCACAGCCTCCAGCGCATCCGGCGACAGCGGCCGCTCCAGCCATCTCTCCCGGGCATCCAGCGCGCACAGCGCCTCGATCAGCGCCGCACGCGGCGCCGGCGCCCGCAGACCGGCCGCCAGCTGCCGCAATACGGTCTCGACCAGCTCCGCCGACAGATCCAGGCGTGACAGCCGGGTCAGCCCCTTGCGCAGCAGCAGCGCCAGATCCAGGTCCTGCAGCACCGGCCAGACCCGGCGGCGCAGCAGCAGCGCCGTGATCCGCAGCTCGCCCAGACGCAGCCCGCTGGCCAGCGCACGGCAGGCGATCAGCGCCAGCGCACGGGCAACAGCAGGCTCGGCCAGCCAGCGGGCCAGCAGCAGGACAAGGGCAGGAGGCGCAGAGCGGCTCATGATCAGAGCGACACAGGGCATCGCGGGCATGCCCGCCCGAAACACCCTGCGGGCAATTCCGGCAGACGGCACAGAGGCAGCCGAAGCTGCCTCTGTTCATCCCTCAACGCCCGGCGCCGATCACTCCCACTCTATTGTAAACAAGACATTTTTATCTTTTATATTCAATGGC
>CAZFFB010000439.1:0-1585 GCA_964517735.1 uncultured Pseudomonas sp. | reverse complement strand
GACGGCTTGCACAAGCTGTCGCACAGACTGATTCACGAAAACCAAGTGGTCTGTGTCGAGTCGTTGGCGGTGAAGAACCTGATCCGTAACCGCCGCCAGAGCAAGGCCATTGCCGACGCCGGCTGGGGTGAGCTGGTCCGCCAGCTCGAGTACAAGGCGGCATGGACTGGGCGTCAGCTGGTCAAGATCGACCGCTGGTTTCCCAGCAGCAAACGCTGCTCGTGCTGCGGTCACACTCTGGCCTCGCCGCCGCTGAGGGTTCGCGACTGGACCTGTCCGGCCTGCGCCACGCACCATGACCGCGACCACAATGCCGCGATCAACATCAAAACCGCCGGGCTGGCGGTGTTAGCCCTTGGAGAGAACGTAAGAGGCATCGGTCAAGTACCGCTGTCCAGATCTCGATGAATTGGGAATCTCCGTCCTTCAGGGCGGAGAGCAGTCAATGGCGATACCTTTTGCGATGCAGTCAGTGCGCATCCTACACCGCCGGGCGCGGTCAATTGGATACACTGGCGCCCCCTTCCCGACCCTGAACCGGCCCATGCACGACTCCCAGCGTCTGCGCCATATCCTGGCCCTGGGACTGCCGATCATCGGTGGCATGCTCAGCCAGAGCCTGATCAATCTGGTCGATGCTGCCATGGTCGGCCACCTGGGGGCGACCGCACTGGCGGGCGTGGGTATCGGCAGCTATGCCAATTTTGTCGCGATCGCCCTGGTCATGGGGCTTGGCGCCAGTGTGCAGGCGCTGGTGGCGCGCCGCCATGGTGAGGGGCGCGCCGCTGAAGCGGCTGTCCCGCTCAATGCCGGGCTCCTGCTGGCCGTGCTGTGGGGAGTGCCGATCGCCCTGCTGGGCACCCTGGCATCCGCGCCGATCGTTGGCTGGCTGAGCGAGGATCCTGCCGTACAGGCGGTGGCCCGTGAATACTTCACCTGGCGGGTCCTGGCGGTGGCGGCGGTGGGGCTGAGCTTTGCCTTTCGCGGCTACTGGAACGGCAGCCACAAGCCCGGCCCGTACCTGCGCATCCTGCTGGGCATGCATGGGCTCAATGTGCTGCTCAGTTACGGACTGATTCACGGCCGCTTCGGCCTGCCGGCGCTGGGGGCAGCCGGGGCGGGACTTGGCACCAGCCTTGCGCTGTATGCCGGCGCACTGGCCTATTTATGGCAGACCTGGCGGGAGGGACGGCGCTGCGGCTTCCTGCAGGGCTGGCCGGACCGGCTGACCCTGCGGGCCTTGCTGCATCTGGCGCTGCCCAACTCGCTGCAGCAGCTGCTGTTCGCCTGCGGTGTTGCCCTGCTGTTTCGCATCATCGGTCAGATCGGCAGCCAGGAGCTGGCGGTAGCCCATGTGCTGATCAATCTGGCCTTGCTGCTGATCCTGCCGGGGGTCGGGCTGGGCATGGCGGCAACCACCCTGGTCGGTCACAGCCTGGGGACCGGGCAGCCCGAGCAGGCCTGGCGCTGGCAGCGACTGGAGTCCGTCTTTCGGCAAGTCGCTGGGCTGTACGGCTTTCAAGAGATCCGTTCCCCCATCGTCGAACCGACCTCCGGAAACGACGTGTGCAGACTATCGAGCGAC
>CAZFFB010000438.1:0-1596 GCA_964517735.1 uncultured Pseudomonas sp. | reverse complement strand
CTCCTCAGGACGAGGTGGTGATCCGCCTTGAGAGCGGCGGCGGCATGGTGCACAGCTACGGGCTGGCCGCCTCGCAACTGGCGCGGATCCGTGAGGCCGGCATTCCGCTCACCGTCTGCATCGACAAGGTGGCAGCCAGTGGCGGCTATATGATGGCCTGCCTTGGGGAGCGGATCATCGCCGCGCCCTTTGCCATCGTTGGCTCGATCGGGGTGGTGGCGCAGATGCCCAATTTCCATCGCCTGCTGCAAAAGCATGACATCGACTTCGAACTGCACACGGCCGGTCAGTACAAGCGCACCCTGACGCTGTTTGGTGAAAACACCGACAAGGGGCGCGAGAAGTTCCAGGAAGAGCTGGAGCTGACCCATCGTCTGTTCAAGGATTTTGTAGCCCGTTACCGCCCGCAGCTGGATATCGAGGCAGTGGCCACCGGTGAAGTCTGGCTGGGGCAGACCGCACTGGACAAGCAGCTGGTCGATGAACTGCAGACCAGCGATGCCTATCTCACTGAACGGGCCCGGCATGCCGAGCTGCTGCTATTGAACTACGTGGAGCGCAAGCGTCTGCAGGAGCGGGTAGGCCTGGCGGCGAGCGCCATGCTCGATGGCGTACTGCTGCGCTGGTGGAGTCGCCTGTCACAGCCGCGCTTCTGGCAGTGAGCCAGCCATGAAAAAGCCCCGCGATGCGGGGCTTTTTCATGCGGCGTGACAGGCTCAGCGGCGGCGGAACAGCGGCAGTGGCTGCTCGACGCTGGTCTGGTAGGTCACCGAGAAGTCCGCCAGGCCCTTGAGCGCATCGTAGGGATCACGATCCGGGCGCACGGCGAAGGCATCAAAGCCGCAGCGGTGCATGAAGAACAGCTGGTCGCGCAGCACGTCACCGATGGCGCGGACCTCGCCTTCGTAGCCGTAGCGCTCGCGCAGCAGGCGGGCACTGGAGAAGTGCCGACCATCGGTAAAGGCGGGGAAGTCGAGGGCGATGACCTGGAAGAACGCCAGATCATCAGCAATGTCCTCGATCTGCTCATGGCTCTGCAACCATACGCCAAGCCCACCGTCACGCACCTTGAGGGCGTGGCTGGACTCCAGCCACAGGCGCAGCGGCACGATCAGGTCGTCGCTGTTGGAGATGCCGTCGAGGCTGGCATCAACCGGCAGCAGGTGCCAGCGCTCGTCGATGACCTCGCCGTTCTTAATGATGCTTTGCATAGACGCGCTCCTTGAAGGGATCGATGCCGATACGGCGGAAGGTCTCGATGAAGCGCTCGTCTTCATGGCGCTGCTCGACGTAGACGGTGATGATCTTCTCGATCACGTCGGCCATGTCGTCCTGGGCGAAGGACGGGCCGAGGATCTGGCCGAGGCTGGCATTGCGCCCGGCTTCGCCGCCCATCGACACCTGGTAGAACTCCTCGCCCTTCTTGTCGACGCCGAGGATGCCGATGTTGCCGATGTGGTGGTGGCCACAGGCGTTCATGCAGCCGGAGATGTTCAGGTCGATCTCGCCCAGATCGAACAGGTAGTCGAGGTCGTCGAAGCGGCGCTGGATGGCGTCGGCGATCGGGATCGATTTGGCGTTGGCCAGCGAGCAGAA
>CAZFFB010000437.1:0-1606 GCA_964517735.1 uncultured Pseudomonas sp. | reverse complement strand
CGGACTTTGGTCTTGAGAAGGCCACCAGCTCCAAGTGGGTGACCACCATCGAGCGTTCGGCCATCTATGATCTGGCCGACTGGGTCAACGACAAGCAAGATGGCATGGGCATCCAGCTCAGCGGCAGTACCGGCATGTTCTACGGCTCGGCCGGTCTCAATCGTGCCAAGGGCAACGAAGACGCTGACGGTCAGAACAACAATACCGTCAACCTGCGCGGTGTGATCGCCCCGATGGCCGAAGCCGGCAATGTGCTGCACTTTGGTCTCAACTATGCCAATCGCAGCGTCGAAGACTTCGATGGCCGGGTGCGTTCGCGGATGAACGTGCGTGGCACCACCGAGGATTCGGTCAACGGCAACCGTCCGGACTTCGCTCGTGGTGTCGCCGGTCAGTTCGATGGCGACAGCGCCCTGGGGCTGGAATTTGCCTATGCCGCCGGCCCGTTCTCGGTGCAGAGCGAATACCTCAAGCGTGACATCGATGCCAAGTCCGGTTCGGTACGCAGCGATCGCGAGGCAACCGGTTACAACGTGCAGCTGGCCTATACCCTCACGGGCGAGGCGCGCGGCTACAAGCTCGATGGCGGCAAGTTCGACAGCATCAAGCCTTCCAACAAGGCGATCGGTGCCTGGGAGCTGGTCTACCGCTACGACAACCTCAAGGCCGAGGAGTCCGGCTTCATCGATACCAAGGCCAAGATCCACACCTTGGGCGTCAACTGGTACGCCAACGAGGCAGTCAAGGTGTCGGCCAACTACCTCTCGGCCAGCACCGACAACGTGTTCAACAGCGTGGGTGACGATGACGGTGATGCCGTCAGCCTGCGCCTGCAGTACGCCTTCTGATCAAGGCCTGCCTGACCCGGCGTGCCTGACGGCCACCCGGGATGCTTCGTTCGACATGCCCCGCAGCCCTGCTGCGGGGCTTTTTTCTGCGCGCACAACCGGCCAGACTAGCGCTCATGAATCTTCTGACGCTTCCCCGCCTTGCTGATCTGCCGGCCGCCCACTGGGACGGCCTGCTGGTTGATGACATGCCGTTCCTGCGCCATGCCTTTCTCTCCAGCCTCGAGGAGAGCGGCAGTGTCGGCGGGCGCAGCGGCTGGTATCCGGCGCACCGACTCCTGTGCGGGGCAGATGGCCTGCCCCAGGCGGCCTTGCCGGCCTATGTGAAGACCCACTCGCGGGGCGAATATGTCTTCGATCATGCCTGGGCCGAGGCCTGCCAGCGCGCGGGCATCGCGTATTACCCGAAACTGCTCGGCGCGGTGCCGTTCTCTCCGGTAAGTGGCGCGCGTCTGCTGGCACGCAGCGAGGCCGCGGCCGAGACGCTACTGGAGGCGCTTGAGCCGCGCCTTGTGGAGGAGGGGCTGTCCGGACTGCACCTCAACTTCACCGATGGCTTTGCCGATGATCTGCTGGCGCGGCGCTCGTCCTGGCTGATGCGACTGGGGTGCCAGTTCCACTGGTTTGACCGAGGCTATCGCGATTTTCAGGACTTTCTCGATGCACTGGCCTCCCGAAAGCGCAAGCAGATGCGCAAGGAGCGCGAGCAGGTGGCCGGCCAGGGGATCGATTTCGACTGGCGCGAGGGGCACCAGCTG
>CAZFFB010000436.1:0-1607 GCA_964517735.1 uncultured Pseudomonas sp. | reverse complement strand
CCTTGGACTATGTGGCCGCTCACGGCTATCTGACCGCCCTGTCCATCTGCCCGCAGCCGGTGCCCGAGCGCGAGTGGATCGATGCCCTGTTTGCCGAGCCGCCCCATTACCGCAGCGAGGCCGAGCAGAGCGAGATCGAAGCCACCCTGCTCCAGCTCAAGGCGCATATCGCCCGCCAGCTGGCCAGCGACGAGGACATGGAACTGCCCTGCGAGCTGGATCTGGGCGAGGAGCCCGATGAATCCGACCTGCGCGGCTGGTGCATCGGTTTCATGGAAGGCGTGTTCCTGCGCGAGGAGGTCTGGTTCGAGGATGCCGAGGACGAGGTCAGTGAGCTGCTGCTGCCGATCATGGTCGGCTCTGGTCTGTTCGACGAGCAGCCCGAATTCGACGAGATCGCCCGCGACCGTGACCTGGTAGACAGCATGGTCGAGCAGATTCCAGAGCTGCTCACCGCGCTCTTCCTGCTCTGCCAGGCGCCGGAAGAAAAGCCTGCGCTGCTCAAGCCGCGCACCTCCTGAGCTTCGGCACCTCCGTCAGGATCAGCACGTCGCCCTCCTCCAGCCTGAAATACGCCTCAGGGCATGCCTTGCCCGCTTGCCCTGAGGTGGTTGCGCCGGTAGACCTCCTCGCCCATCGCGGCAATCTGCGCCTCGATCAGCGCCTCGAAGGGGCGCAACAGGGCATCGAAGCGGCCCGCGCCTTCCAGCACATTCAGACAATGCACGATGGCCTCAAGGGTGGACAGCGCGCCCGGAGCCGGTGCCTTGCGCAGTCGATAGCGACTGACCAGCCCCTCCTCAAGGCAAAGACGTGGCAGCGTGGCCAGCCAGGGATTGCAGTGCAGCAGGCGACGGGCTTTGCGCCAGGTGCCATCCGGCACGATCAGACACTCGAGTTCCGGTGCCGTCCCCTCTCCCACGCTCATTCCGGCGCAGGCCGATACCGGCTGCGCCTGTGCGCCGGGAAACAGCAGGCCGACCGACTTTCCAGCCAGCTCCTCGGCCAGCGTCTCGAACCGTTCGCCACACCGCAGCTCGGCATTGTCCAGGCCAAGCACGGCCAGGCGGGCTGTGTTGAGGGCATGACGCGTCTCGTCCGGATGCTGCAGCACCAGCAGGCGAGTCCGGTTATGCAGACGTGGTATCAGCGCACAGAGGCAGTGGCTCACCGGGCGCAGGCAGCGGGCACAGCGTGGGCGCGACATATCAGCGTGCCCCGCCGGACAGCACACGCCGCCACCAGGCATGGGCACTGACCAGACTGATACCCAGCATCACCAGCAGGCCACCGCCGAGGAACAGCCCGTCCACCTGCTCCCCCAAAAGGCCGATCCCGAACAGCACGCCAAACATCGGTGTCATGAAGGAGCAGGCCCCCAGTTGCGAGGTGTTGTACTGACGCAACAACCAGAACCAGGCAAGGTAACTGGCAAAGGCCACCACAACGCCCTGGAACAGCAGTGCCCAGATCACGGTTGCACTGAGCGTGAACGACTCGGCCTGCCCGGAGCACAGCGCTGCCAGCGGTAGCAGGATCGCCGCCCCCAGCAACTGGAACAGCAGCGCCTTGGCGGGTGGCGCATCGGCCAGACGGCTGCAGCGCAC
>CAZFFB010000435.1:0-1614 GCA_964517735.1 uncultured Pseudomonas sp. | reverse complement strand
AACCTCTATGTACTGGCCGCAAGCCAGACCCGCGACAAGGATGCCCTGACCCCCGAGGGTGTCGAGCAGGTCATCGAAGATCTCAGAAAAGACTTCGAATACATCATCTGCGACTCGCCGGCCGGTATCGAGAAGGGTGCCCATCTGGCCATGTACTTCGCCGATGTGGCAATCGTGGTCACCAACCCCGAGGTTTCCTCGGTGCGTGACTCCGACCGTATCCTGGGGCTGCTGGCCAGCAAGTCGCGCCGGGCCGAAAAGGGCGAGGAGCCGGTCAAGGAGCACCTGCTGCTGACCCGCTACAACCCCGAGCGGGTGACCCGCGGCGAGATGCTCAGCGTCGACGACGTCGAGGAGATTCTCTCCATTGGCCTGCTTGGCGTGATTCCTGAATCCCAGGCGGTGCTCAAGGCCTCCAACCAGGGCGTCCCGGTGATCCTTGACGAACAGAGCGATGCGGGCCAGGCCTACAGCGATGCGGTCGAGCGCCTGCTCGGCAAGGAAATGCCGCACCGCTTCCTCGACGTGCAGAAGAAAGGTTTCCTGCAGCGTCTGTTCGGAGGTTGAGATGAGCCTTTTCGATTTCCTGCGCTCGCGCAAGAAACCCTCCTCCGCCGCCATTGCCAAGGAACGTCTGCAGATCATCGTGGCCCATGAGCGCGGCAGCAACCGCGACCAGCAGCCCGACTACCTGCCGGCCCTGCAGGAAGAACTGGTGGCGGTCATCCGCAAGTACGTCCCGATCGAGCAGGATCAGGTACAGGTTGCGCTGGAAAACCAGGGTACCTGCTCGATCCTCGAGCTCAACATCACCCTGCCCGAGCGCTGAGCCGGCGGTGATCAGCCTGCGGCGGCCACTGAGCCGCCGCAGCCTTTTGTGGAAGCCGTCATGCCGCTGTCGAACATCGAAATCGTCCACCAGGATGCCGCCCTGCTGGTCATCAACAAGCCGACCCTGCTGCTTTCGGTGCCCGGGCGCGCCGAGGACAACAAGGATTGCCTGGTCACCCGCCTGCAGGACAACGGCTACCCCGAGGCGCGGATCGTCCATCGTCTGGACTGGGAAACCTCCGGACTGATCGTGCTGGCTCGCGATGCCGACAGCCACCGCGAGCTGTCGCGCCAGTTCCACGACCGCGAAACCGAGAAGGCTTATACCGCGCTGTGCTGGGGCCAGCCGGAGGCCGACAGCGGGCGCATCGAGCTGGCGCTGCGTTACGATCCACCGAACAAGCCGCGACACATCGTCGATCCCGAGCAGGGCAAGCCGGCACTGACCTTCTGGAAGATTCTGGAGCGCCATGCACAGTTCTGCCGGGTCGAGCTGACCCCGATCACGGGCCGCTCCCACCAGCTGCGCGTGCACATGCTGGCCATCGGCCATCCGCTGCTGGGTGATCGCCTGTATGCCCCCGAAGCGGCGCTGGCGGCCGCACCGCGCCTGTGCCTGCATGCCAGCCTGCTGTGCCTGAACCATCCGCACAGCGGCGAGCGGCTGCGCTTTAGCAGTCCGGCGCCCTTCTGAGCCGTACCGGCCTGCCAGCGCCGGGGGTTGTCGGCGGGCCGGCCGGCAGATTCCGTTAAACTGCCCTCCTCACAGCTCCCGGAGCCACT
>CAZFFB010000434.1:0-1615 GCA_964517735.1 uncultured Pseudomonas sp. | reverse complement strand
TGCACGAAGCCCGATTCGGCATCGACGCCAATGTGCGCCTTCATGCCGAAGTGCCATTGGTTGCCCTTCTTGGTCTGGTGCATGTCGGGATCACGCGCCTTGTCCCGGTTTTTCGTCGAGGGTGGAGCGGCGATCAAGGTGGCATCGACGATGGTGCCTTCACGCATCAGCAGGCCTTTCTCGGCCAGTTGCCCGTTGATGACCTCGAAAATCTTGCGCGTCAGTGCATGGGTTTCGAGCAAGCGCCGAAACTTGAGCAGGGTGGTAGCGTCAGGAGCATCCTCACGTCCCAGGTCGATGCCGACGAAACGACGGATCGACTGGCTGTCGTAGATGGCATCCTCGATCCCCTCATCGGAAAGCCCGAAGCACTGCTGAGCCACATACATCCGCAGCATGCGCTCAAGACCGACTGGAGGCCGCCCGCGGCCTTTGCCCTTGGGATAGAAGGGTTCCAGCTCAGCAGCCAGAGCAGCCCAGGGTGTGACGGCATCGATCTCGGCCAGGAAGCGGTCACGACGGGTCAGCTTTTTCTTGGCGGCGTACTCGAGGTCGGAAAAGCTCGATTGCATGGCGGTGGCTCGTTGGGCAGGCGTGCGATTATCGCAAGCGGAGCGCGGTCACGGAACGACCGGGGCTGCGCGAATAAATCAGCGTTTCCCTAGCGTGAGAATGTTGGGCTTGTATGGTCCTACCGGCAACCCGCCAATACCTGTCAGCTTCCCGCAGCGCGCAGATATGGACTCGGCCGCCCATGGCATGAAATCAGCAAGTGCCGCACTGCCCGTGTCGCCGCCACATGGAACAGCGCACGTTCGTTGAGATCGAGCAGGCGCTGCTCCACCGGATCCTCACTCGCCTGGCCGGCACGCGCCAGCGGCACCACACCGTCGTTGATGCCAACCATGAACACGCAGCGGAACTCCAGCCCCTTGATCCGGTGCATGGTCGCCAGACGCACGCCGGGCTTGCTGCGATCGTCGGCCTGCTGGCGCGACAGGCGACGGGTCTCGATTCCGGCTTCCTGCAGCGCCCGCTCGTAGCCGTTGAGCAGGCCATTGGTACGCGCCACCAGGCACATGTCCTCCAGGGCGATGCCCTCGCTGCCCAGACTGCGGATTTCATCGAGCAGCCAGGCGCACTCCGCGGCCTGGTTCACCGCCACATGCACCTGCGGCGCCTCGCCATGGGCCAGCGAGCAGTAGTCCTTGAGGCCATCTACGCCGCCATCAAGATCGTCCACCTCGACGCCTTCCAGCAAGGCCACCGCAAAGCGGCGGATTTCCTCGGTGGTGCGGTAGTTGATGCGCAGCTTCTTGCCGCGCCCGCGGATGTTGATGCCGCACTGGCTCAGGCTGCTGCGCCGCTGGTAGATGCGCTGGTGGCCATCGCCGACGATGAACAGGTCGTTCCGCTGCTCTGGTACCAGGTGGCGCAGCAGGCTCATCGCCTCCGGGCCAAAGTCCTGGCCTTCGTCCACCACCAGGGCACGATAGCGGCGGGTCGCCACGCCACGCTCGATCAGATCGATGGCGTCGTGGATGGCATCCTCAGCGGTGACCAGCCTGCGCTGCGCCAGTTGCAAACGCATCTCCTCGAACACCGGCCAGATATC
>CAZFFB010000433.1:0-1618 GCA_964517735.1 uncultured Pseudomonas sp. | reverse complement strand
TGCAGTGAGTGCATGATGGATACCTGCGCCGGCAAAGCGCCAGGTATTGCGGATATCACCACCCAGGCTGCGGGTCTCGTATTGCTCGTCATGGCCTGGGCGATAGAGCTGCAGGCGGCTGTCGTTGCGGTACAGGGTGGTTTGCAGGTCGATCATCGACTGCCCCTGTGGCTGATAGCGATGACGCAGCGTGAAGGTGTCGCGGTAACTCTTCTGGTCATCGTTGTTCTGTACTGCGTTGCCGGTCTGCCAAGGCACATTGGCTCGCAGGATGCCGCCAGTATTGCTGTTGTGCTCAGCAGACAGCCACAGGCTGTGATCTTGCTGATCGAGTGCGCTGAGCTTGATCAGGTAGCTGTCGCGCTGACCGCTTGTGAAGCGGATGCGCTCTCCTACCCCATCGCGTGCCGTCCCGCTGTCCAGGTTTCTGGCGTAGGCTAGCAGACCGATGTTTTCAGACAGCAAGCCATAGGCGGAGAGCACCCCACCTCGGATCTCGCTCTTGTGCTCAAACTGACCACCCAACCGTGCGCCGAAGGTGCGGTCGGGGCGCAGCAGGTCCTGTGCATCGACCGTCTCGAAGCGCACGCTGCCGCCCAGCGCTCCGGGACCACCATCGGCCGGAGCCGGGCCACTGTCGACTTCGACTTCCTTGAGCAGGTAGGGATCAACCTGCACTCGTCCCTGATGGTGAAAAATATTGGCTCCCTGGCGAGCGCCATCAATCTGTATGTTCAGGTTCAGGTCTTCAAGACCGCGCAGCATGATCTTCTGCCCGTTGCGTGCTCCGGAGCCGACCTGAATGCTCGGCTCGGTGGTGAACACATCCTGCAGCTCGCGAGCCTGGGTTTTTTGCAGGCGGGTGGTATCCAGTGAGCGACGCTGCGTTTGCAATGGTTCGGCACTGACCTGTTGTTCGGGCAGCTGCAGTGCAACAGGCGCAGCGCCCTCGTGGTCATGGGCGAGGGTGGGTGCCCCCCAAAGACTCAGCAGCAGGGGCAGCGCCGAGGCGGCATGCAGGCGAAGAGTGGGTGCGTGATGGCAGATTTGTATGGAGGGAGGCATCGATGGTGCTCAGCGGCTGACAATGATTTGATATAATGTTGCATTATATACTCATCGCAGTATGCCGGGCACAATGACTGTTGCAGTTTCTGGCGTGACCTCTGCCCGCCTAGGGATATAGGGGTGGGGGTGCCTGATAGCGAAAATGAAGAAAAAAGAATGAGCAATGTCGACACCGGGAAGCCGGTGTCGACCCATGGACAGTAAGCAGCGGTTTGCGCTGCGGAGTGATTCAATCAAACGGCTGCGGGCGCGGTGTGTCGTTGTTGGACGGCGGCAGGATCGGCAGGGCAAATTGTGGCTGCTCGCCGGTGAGGGTCTTGAGGAAGGCGGTGATCTTGCCGATCTCCTCGTCCTTGAGCTGGCGGCCCAGCTGCAGGCGTGCCATCACGTCCACGGATTCCTCCAGCTTCCAGTAGGCGCCGTCGTGGAAGTAGGGGTAGGTCAGCTCGACGTTGCGCAGCGTCGGGACCTTGAACCTGAAGCGATCGGCATCCTTGCCGGTGACGGCAGCCACGCCCTCGGCAGGGTTGTCGGGCTTGTAGGGCTCGAC
>CAZFFB010000432.1:0-1621 GCA_964517735.1 uncultured Pseudomonas sp. | reverse complement strand
CCGCAGATTCAGTGCCTCGACCCGCCCGCGCGGCGCAAGTGTGCCAAGCAGCTCCTGAGCAAGCGCCGGCAGCGGCAGTTGATCCCTGGCCAATGCCGACAGCCCCTCAAGCTGCAGGTGGGCGACCTGCAGCTGCCAGGCGGTGTCGAGCTGCTGCAGCGCCAGGGCACCGACCTCCAGCGCCTGCGTGCCGAATGTCCCGCGCAGTTCATCCAGCTGCAGCTGCCAGCCCTGGGCGCCGCGCTGCAGCCAGAACCGGCCGCTCAGCCCCTGCAGGACATGGCTGCGCGCGGCATGGCTCAGGCTCAGCTGCTCAAGCTGCAGCGTTGCCACCGCCCGCTGCACCCCGCCCTCGGCCCAGTCCAGCCACAGCTCGCCGCCGGCCTGCAGCTGCTGCAGGCGCAGGCCATCGACCAGCCCGTCAGGTGGCAGCCAGGACGCCCAGTCGCTCTGCGGCAGCTTCAGGTAAAGGCGGCCATGGCTGTCGGCAGGCTGCGCGCTGTCCAGCTGCAGCACGGCATGCAGCGGCAGGTTTTGTCCATCGGGCAGCAGCAGGTGCGCTGCCAGCGTCACGGCCTCCTGCTGCCATCTGAGCTCAAGATCAATGTCCGCCAGGGTGAAGGGCGCCTGGCCGTGAGGCTCGACGCTCAGCCGGGCATCCTGCAGCAAGGCCCGCTGCAGGATCGGCAGATGGGCCAGCAGGCGCGCCGGTGCCAGCGCAGTACCTGCGCTGCGGCTGCCGAGCCCCTTGAGCTGCCAGCGACCGTCCGCCTGCTGGCGCAGCCCCAGCTGCAGCCCGCTGATTTCCAGCAGGGCCAGACGCGGTGCCCGATCGCGCAGGCTGGCCCAAAGATCCGGGCGCAGCGCCAGCCGATCGAGATGCACCGCCTCCTGACCGTCGCGCAGCTCCACATCCTCGAGCAGCAGGCGGGGCATCCAGCCCTGCCATTCGCCACGCAGTGCACCGATGTGCAGATCACGTCCCAGCAGGCGGCGCACCTCGCTCTCCAGCGGTGCGCGGTATTCGGCCACTAGCGGAATCAGGCTGCGCCCGAGGCTGACCCACACGGCCAGCAGCAGCAGGATGGCAGCCAGCAGCATCAGTACTGCGCGCAGCAGGCGGATCGGCAGGCGGGCCATGTCAGTCGCGCTCAGAGCGGCACCACATCGTAGAGCTCCTGGGAATACTTGGCCTCGACCTGGAAGCGGATCGAGCGGCCGATGAAGGCCTCAAGATCCGCGACGTTGCCCGACTCTTCATCCAGCAGGCGATCGATCACGCCCTGACTGGCCAGCACCAGATAGGACTCGGCCTGATAGGCGCGCGCCTCGCGCAGGATCTCGCGGAAGATCTCGTAGCAGATGGTTTCCGCGGTCTTCAGCCGGCCACGCCCCTGGCAGCTCGGGCAGGGCTCGCAGAGCACCTGCTGCAGGCTCTCGCGGGTGCGCTTGCGGGTCATCTGCACCAGGCCCAGTTCGGTGATGCCGATGATGTTGGTCTTGGCGTGGTCGCGCTCGAGCATCTTCTCCAGGGTACGCAGCACCTGGCGGCGATGCTCCTCGTCTTCCATGTCGATGAAGTCGATGATGATGATGCCGCCGAGGTTGCGCAGGCGCAGCT
>CAZFFB010000431.1:0-1625 GCA_964517735.1 uncultured Pseudomonas sp. | reverse complement strand
GACGTGCTTGTGGTTCAGGCCGTGCTTGGAGCGGACGAAGACTTCGAAAAGGATCCATTCGGACATGGTGGGGTTCTCCGGTCAGGCGACTTTTTGTTTTTGTTGGCGTTTGGCGGCGTGGGCGACGGCGGCTTCGCGGACCCAGGCGCCGTCCTCGATGGCCTTGCGGCGGGTGGCGATGCGCTCGTGGTTGCACGGGCCATTGCCCTTGAGCACGTCGTAGAACTCCTGCCAGTTGATCGGGCCGAAGTCGTAGTGGCCGCGCTCCTCGTTCCACTTCAGGTCCGGGTCCGGCGCGGTGCAGCCAAGGAATTCCAGCTGCGGCACGGTCTGGTCGATGAAGCGCTGGCGCAGCTCATCGTTGCTCATGCGCTTGATCTTCCAGGCCATCGACTGGGCGCTGTTCGGCGAGTCGGCGTCGCTTGGGCCGAACATCATCAGCGCCGGCCACCACAGGCGGTTGATGGCGTCCTGGACCATGTCCTTCTGCGCCTGGGTGCCGTGGCGCATCATGGTCAGGAGGATTTCGTAGCCCTGACGCTGGTGGAAGCTCTCTTCCTTGCAGATGCGGATCATCGCCCGCGAGTAGGGGCCGTAGGAGGTGCGCTGCAGCACCACCTGGTTGACGATGGCGGCGCCGTCGACCAGCCAGCCCACCGCGCCCATGTCGGCCCAGTTCAGCGTCGGGTAGTTGAAGATGCTCGAATACTTGGCGCGGCCGGCATGTAGCTTCTCGATCTCCTCGTCGCGGTCGGCGCCGAGGGTTTCCATGGCGCTGTACAGGTACATGCCGTGGCCGGCTTCGTCCTGGATCTTGGCCATCAGCTGCAGCTTGCGCTTGAGGGTCGGTGCGCGGGTGACCCAGTTGCCTTCCGGCAGCATGCCGACGATTTCCGAGTGGGCGTGCTGGGAGATCTGACGGATCAGGGTCTGCCGATAGGCTTCCGGCATCCAGTTCTTCGGCTCGATCTTGATCTCGGCATCGATGCGTTCCTGGAAGGCACGTTCCTCGGGAGTCATCTCCTCGAGGCTCTTGACGCGCTTGACTCCGGTTTCAACGAGTTGTGCGTACATTTTTTGTTCTCCGGCCGGTTGCAGACAGGGCAGCGCCTTTGCAGGCGTCCGGTATTTTTATCTGATACAGAAAACAGACGCAAGAAAATGTTTTCAGTGTCGCTTTGTAAGCATCGGGCGATGCGCTGAACGCGGCAGGCCTTGTGCACGCCCAGAAAAAAGCCCCGCCGAAGCGGGGCTTGCGGGCTGTCGGGATCAGGCGCTCTTGCGCTTGTCGACCACGCGCGCCGCCTTGCCTTCCGAGCGCTTGAGGGCAAAGCACGGACAGATATTGATCCGCGTGCTGATGCCGACGTTGCTCTTGATGTGGTGGGCCAGCTCGCGGCTCACCGCCTGGCGCTCGATGTCGCTGAGGCTCTCGAATTCCGGCTTGAGCTCGACCAGCACGTCCATGCTGTCCAGGTTGCCATTGCGATACACATGCATCTCATACTGGGCGGAAAGCTGTTTGACTTTCAGCACCTGCTCCTCGATCTGCGTAGGGAACACGTTGACCCCGCGGATGATCAGCATGTCGTCGCTGCGCCCGGTGATCTTGTCGATGCGGCGCA
>CAZFFB010000430.1:0-1626 GCA_964517735.1 uncultured Pseudomonas sp. | reverse complement strand
GACCTTCGGGCGCATGGCCTCGGAGCTGTTCGCCGGCACGCTGGCCCGCGAGGGCATGTTGGTGCGCGAGGTCAAGCTGCGCGAAAGCCTGTTCATCGAGGCCAGCGTCGGCGAGCTGCTGCTCTCGCGTGAAGTCGAGCAGCTGGCCCGCCAGCACGCCGCCCGCTCGATGCTGGTTGGCACCTATGCCATCGGCCAGAGCCATCTGTATCTGAGTGTGCGGATCGTGCAGGTCGGCAGTGCCCTGGTACTGGCCAGCAGCAGTCTGCAGCTGCCACTGACGCCAAACCTGCGGGCGCTGCTGGGGGCCTATTGAGTGAAGGACCGTGGCGGGCCGCCTGCCCGGTGGCACGACAGGCTGGCCGGTCCGACAGGGCTGGCCGCCACGCCCGGCGCCATTTAGACTCTGCGGGTTTCTTGTCGGGGTGCCTGATGCTGCAGGCTGAGATCGGAAGGGTCCGAATCCCGTTGAACCTGATCGGGTTAGTACCCGCGTAGGGAACAAGATGTCCTCGCCGCCTGGCGGGGGTTCCCCTGCCACTCAGGTTCGCCCCGGCAATTCCCGCTGCCCGTGGAGAGTCCCGTCGATGAGTGCCACCCCCTACCAGAACCTGAGCGAGTCCGCCCAGGTCGATCAGCAGTCCGTTCAGCCGCTGCCCAATTCCCGCAAGGTCTACATCGAGGGTTCGCGTGCGGACATCCGTGTGCCGATGCGCGAGATTTCCCTGGCCGACACCCCCACCGACTTCGGCGGCGAGAAGAACGCGCCGGTGCTGGTCTATGACACCTCCGGCCCGTACACCGACCCGAACGTGCAGATCGACGTGCGCAAGGGCCTGGCTGATGTGCGCAGCGCCTGGATCGACGAGCGTGGCGATACCGAGAAGCTGCCGGGGCTGTCCTCCGAGTTCGGCAACCGCCGCCTGAGCGATCCGGAGCTCTCCGCCATGCGCTTTGCCCACGTGCGCAACCCGCGCCGTGCCAAGGCCGGGGCCAACGTCACCCAGATGCACTATGCCCGTCGCGGCATCATCACCCCCGAGATGGAATATGTGGCCATCCGCGAGAACATGAAGCTCGCCGAGGCCCGCGAGGCGGGCCTGCTGGCCCAGCAGCATCCGGGGCACAGCTTTGGCGCGGCGATTCCGCAGGAAATCACCGCCGAATTCGTCCGCGAAGAAATCGCCCGCGGCCGCGCAATCATCCCGGCCAACATCAACCACGTGGAGCTGGAGCCGATGATCATCGGCCGCAACTTCCTGGTGAAGATCAACGGCAACATCGGCAACAGTGCGCTGGGCTCCTCGATCGAGGAAGAAGTCGCCAAGCTGACCTGGGGTATCCGCTGGGGCTCGGACACGGTGATGGACCTGTCCACCGGCAAGCACATCCACGAAACCCGCGAGTGGATCATCCGCAACTCGCCGGTGCCGATCGGCACCGTGCCGATCTACCAGGCGCTGGAGAAGGTCGGCGGCATCGCCGAGGACCTGACCTGGGAGCTGTTCCGTGACACCCTGATCGAGCAGGCCGAGCAGGGTGTGGACTACTTCACCATCCACGCCGGCGTGCGCCTGGCCTACATCCACCTCACGGCCAACCGCCGCACCGGCATCGTCTCGCGCG
>CAZFFB010000429.1:0-1636 GCA_964517735.1 uncultured Pseudomonas sp. | reverse complement strand
AAGAGCGCCCAGGTGCCCTTCCATTTCTGGCTGCCGCACGCCATGGCCGCGCCGACGCCGGTGTCGGCCTACCTGCACTCGGCCACCATGGTCAAGGCCGGGGTATTTCTGCTGGCGCGCCTGTATCCGGTGCTCGCCGGATCGGACTGGTGGTTCTATATCGTCAGCCTGACGGGGCTGGCGACCCTTTTGGTCGGTGCGCTGATGGCGGTCTTCCAGCACGACCTCAAGGGCCTGCTGGCCTTCTCCACCATCAGCCACCTCGGGCTGATCACCCTGCTGTTTGGTCTCGACACCCCGCTGGCGGCGGTGGCGGCGATCTTCCACATCATCAACCACGCCACCTTCAAGGCCTCCTTGTTCATGGCCGCGGGGATCATCGATCACGAGACCGGCAGCCGCGACATGCGGCGCATCAACGGCATGTGGAAGTACATGCCGCACACCGCGGCGCTGGCGATGGTGGCGTCCTCGGCGATGGCCGGCGTGCCGCTGCTCAACGGCTTCCTCAGCAAGGAGATGTTCTTTGGCGAGACCCTGGCCTTCGAGCATCACCTGCTGGGCAGTTTCTACTGGCTGATCCCGGCGGGCGCGACCCTGGCAGCGGTGTTCTCGGTGGCCTATTCGCTGCGCTTCATCCATGACGTGTTCTTCAATGGCGAGCCGGTCAACCTGCCCAAGTACCCGCCCCACGAGCCGCCGCGCTACATGAAGGTGCCGGTAGAGATCCTGGTGTTCCTCTGTGTGCTGGTCGGCGTGCTGCCGGGGCTGAGCGTTGCCGGGCTGCTGCACAGCGCGGCGACCGCGACCCTGGGCAGCGTGCCGCCGGCCTACAGCCTGTCGATCTGGCACGGCTTCAATCTGCCGCTGCTGATGAGCGTGATTGCCCTGCTGGGCGGCATCCTGGTCTACGCCTGTCGCCGCCCGCTGTTCCACTGGTATGCCGGACTGCCGGACATGGACGCCAAGGCCGTCTTCGAGATGGCGGTGCGTCAGGTGGTGGGGCTGGCGGTGCGCATCACGGCCGCCCTGGAGAATGGCTCGCTGCAGCGCTATCTGGCCCTGGTGCTGATCGCCGCGCTGGTGGTGGTGGTGGTCGGGCTCTGGGAGCTGCCGACCCTGGCCGGTACCGTGGCGCAGACCCTGCCGGATCCGGTCACCGCCGCGGGCCTTGGGCTGCTGTGCGTGATGTCGATACTGACCGTGGCCCTGCACCGGCGCCGGCTGGTGGCACTGGTGATGCTCAGCGTGGTGGGTCTGCTGGTGTCGCTGGCCTTTGCGCGCTTCTCGGCGCCGGACCTTGCGCTGACCCAGCTGTCGGTCGAGGTGGTCACGGTGATCCTGCTGATGCTCTCGCTGTTCTTCCTGCCGGCCCAGACCCCGGATGAATCCAGCAGCCTGCGGGCCCTGCGCGACTTCCTGCTGGCGCTGGCGGGCGGCGGCATGGTGGCGCTGCTGACCTTTGCCGTGCTGACCCGCCCGTACTACAGCATTGCCGACTTTTTCCTCGACAACAGCGTGTCCGGCGGCGGCGGTACCAATGTGGTCAACGTGATCCTCGTCGATTTCCGCGGCTTCGACACCTTGGGCGAGATCAGTGTGCTGGCGCTGGCCGGCCTGGGCATCTTCGCCCTGC
>CAZFFB010000428.1:0-1641 GCA_964517735.1 uncultured Pseudomonas sp. | reverse complement strand
GCTGGCACCACCTCGAACAGATCAGCCACCAGGCCGTAGTCGGCCACCTGGAAGATCGGCGCTTCCTCGTCCTTGTTGATCGCCACGATCACCTTCGAGTCCTTCATCCCGGCCAGGTGCTGGATGGCGCCACTGATACCCACCGCAATGTACAGCTGCGGCGCGACGATCTTGCCGGTCTGACCAACCTGCATGTCGTTGGGCACAAAGCCGGCATCCACTGCCGCCCGCGAGGCACCCACTGCCGCGCCCAGCTTGTCGGCCAGCTGGTAGAGCAGCTGGAAGTTCTCGCCATTTTGCAGGCCACGCCCGCCGGAGACGATCACCTTCGCCGCGGTCAGCTCAGGACGCTCGGACTTGGCCAGCTCCTCGCCGACGAAGGCGGAGATACCGGCATCATTGGCGCCGCTTACCGCTTCGATCGCGGCGCTGCCCCCCTCGGCTGCCACGGCATCGAAGCCGGTGCTGCGCACGGTAATCACCTTGATCGCAGCCGAGGACTGCACGGTGGCGATGGCGTTGCCAGCGTAGATCGGCCGCTTGAAGGTGTCGGCACTCTCGACCTTGATGATCTCGGAGATCTGGTCAACGTCGAGCAGGGCGGCGACGCGCGGCAGGAGGTTCTTGCCGGTGGTGGTGGCGGCCGCCAGCACGTGGCTGTACCCCTTGCCCAGCTCGGCGACCAGCGGCGCGACATTCTCTGCCAGCTGGTGGGCGAAGGCCGCGTGGTCGGCGACCAGCACCTTGGCGACGCCGGCGGCCTTGGCCGCCGCTTCGGCCGCAGCGGCGCAGACGCTACCGGCGACCAGCACATGAATGTCGCCACCGATCTGCTGGGCCGCGGCCAGGGTGTTGAGGGTTGCCGCGCCCAGCGTGGCGTTGTCGTGTTCGGCAATGACGAGAATGGCCATCAGATCACCTTCGCTTCATTCTTCAGTTTCTCGACCAGCTCAGCCACCGAGCCGACCTTGATGCCGGCGCTGCGGGCGGCCGGGGCTTCGACCTTGAGGGTCTTCACCGTCGAGGCGGTGGATACACCGAGGGCCTCGGGAGTCAGCACGTCCAGCGGCTTCTTCTTGGCCTTCATGATGTTCGGCAGCGTGGCATAGCGCGGCTCGTTGAGGCGCAGGTCAGTGGTGACGATGGCGGGCAGCGTCAGGGCCACGGTCTGCAGACCGCCGTCGATCTCGCGGGTCACATTGACCTTGTCGCCGGCCACCTCGACCCTGGAGGCGAAGGTGCCCTGGGCAAAGCCGGTCAGCGCGGCGAGCATCTGCCCGGTCTGATTGTTGTCGCTGTCGATGGCCTGCTTGCCGGTGATCACCAGCTGCGGCTGCTCGCGATCGACCACCGCCTTGAGCAGCTTGGCCACCGCCAGGGAATTGAGCTCATCCGCACACTCGACCAGCACGGCCCGATCAGCGCCCAGCGCCAGGGCGGTGCGCAGCTGCTCCTGAGCCTGGGCCGGACCGACCGACACCACGACGATCTCGCTGGCCACGCCCTGCTCTTTCAGGCGCACCGCTTCCTCGACGGCGATCTCGCAGAACGGGTTCATCGACATCTTGACGTTGGCCAGATCGACGCCGCTGTTGTCCGCCTTGACGCGGACCTTGACGTTGTAGTCGACCACTCGTTTGA
>CAZFFB010000427.1:0-1646 GCA_964517735.1 uncultured Pseudomonas sp. | reverse complement strand
TGCCTGGGTGGCATCACGCCCGACAGGGCCTGAGCCCCGCCGCCCGTTGGCTGGGCCGCGGGCCTCAGGGCTTGCGCGCCAGCAGCGCGGCGCGGCGCGGCGCGGGCAGGCCTTCGACGGTGCGGCTGTGGTCCTGCGGATCGAGGAACTCGGGCAGTGACTGGAAGCGCATCCACTCGGTGCTGCGCTGTTCCTCGACGCGGGTGACGCTGACGTCGATGCAGCGCACCTCCTTGAAGCCGGCACGGCGCAGCCACAGCTCCAGCGCCGCCACCGAGGGCAGGAACCACACGTTGCGCATCTGCGCGTAGCGATCCTCGGGGACCAGCACGGTCTGCGCATCGCCTTCCACCACCAGGGTCTCCAGCAGCAGCTCGCCGCCGCGCACCAGGCAGTCCTTGAGCGCCAGCAGGTGGTCGATCGGCGAGCGGCGGTGGTAGAGCACGCCCATCGAGAACACCGTGTCGAAGCCTTCCAGCCGTTCCGGCAGTTCCTCGAGGGCCAGCGGCAGGTGCCAGGCGGGCAGTTCGGGCAGGTAGTGCTTCATCGCCAGGAACTGGCAGAAGAACAGCCAGTTGGGGTCGATGCCGACCACGCAGTCGGCGCCGGCGCCGAGCATCCGCCACTGGTAGTAGCCGTTGCCGCAGCCGACATCCAGCACCCGCTTGCCGGCCAGATCCAGATGCGGAGCGATGCGCGCCCACTTCCAGTCCGAACGCCATTCGGTGTCGAGGTGCACGCCGAACAGCTCGAACGGCCCCTTGCGCCAGGGGATCAGGCCCCTGAGCGCCTGCTCCAGGGCGGCGCGCTGCGCGTTGCTGCACGGGCCGGCGAGGGCGAAGCATTCGGCCAGTTCGCGCTGCCTGGCGTCCAGCGCCGGCAGGGCGTCCACCGCCGCCTGCCAGCGGCTCAGGTCGCCGTGGCCGCGGGCCAGCTTGTCGGCGAGCAGCTCGGGCAGGGTGGCGGCCCAGGCGGCCAGCGGCGTGCCGCGCAGGCGTTCGAGCAGGGCGGGGAGGTTGCTGCGGGTGGCGAGGTCGGTCATGGGCAGTCCGGGGGCGAGTCAGGGCAGGGCGATCAGCGAGGCGAAGTTCAGGCACTGGAACCAGGGGATGACCTTCGAGAAGCCGGCGGCCTCGAGGCGCTCGCAGTGCGCCTCGAGGCTGTCGGGCAGCATCACGTTCTCGATGGCGCTGCGCTTCTGGGCGATCTCCAGTTCGCTGTAGCCGTTGGCGCGCTTGAAGGCGATGTGCAGGTCGTTGAGCAGGGCGTGTTCCCCGGCATCCTCGAAGCGCAGCTTCTCGGACAGGATCAGCGCGCCGCCGGGCAGCAGCACCTGGCGGATGCGGGTCAGCAGGGCGAGGCGCTGCTCGCGGGGGATGAACTGCAGGGTGAAGTTCAGCGCGACCAGCGAGGCCGGCTGCAGGTCGAGCCGGCAGATGTCCGCCTCGAGCACCTCGACCGGCAGTAGCTCCTGGAACATCGAGTCCTGGGCGTGCAGGTACTCGCGGCAGCGCTCGACCATGGCGCTGGAGTTGTCCACCGCGATCACCCGGCAGTTGTCGGTCTTCACATGGCGGCGCAGGGCCTGGGTTACTGCGCCGAGCGAGCAGCCCAGGTCATAAAGGGTGCTGTGCGGCTGGGCGCAC
>CAZFFB010000426.1:0-1649 GCA_964517735.1 uncultured Pseudomonas sp. | reverse complement strand
CGGTCTGCCCTCGAAGGCTGACCCGCAAGCGGCCATATGGCCACCTGGCCGTACGGCCCTGCAGGGCTGGCATGCTGCGTGCATTGCCACCCCAAGATGTAGTGGTGGTCATCGCCCTGCAACGGTGTACCACCACGCTGCTGACAGCCGCCCGGCACCACCGGGCAATGGCTTTACCCGTGCCCTGGCGCGGTCGCTCTTTTCGCACAGCGGCACTGCGGTGCCTGACCTGAACACACGAAGATCGTGGAGAACCCGATGCACACCGATACCCACCGCGAGCACCCCCAGGCCGAGGCCGGCGAGCTGGTCGCCACCGCCCCGGGCCAGCTGCGCGTGATCAAGCGCAACGGCACCGTTGTCCCCTACTCGGACGACAAGATCACCGTCGCCATGACCAAGGCGTTCCTCGCCGTGGAAGGCAGCTCCGCCGCCGCCTCCTCACGCATCCACGACACCGTGGCGCGACTGACCGAACAGGTCACCGCCACCTTCAAGCGCCGCATGCCGTCCGGTGGCACCATCCACATCGAGGAGATCCAGGATCAGGTCGAACTGGCCCTGATGCGCGCCGGCGAGCAGAAGGTTGCCCGCGACTATGTGCTCTACCGCGAAGCCCATGCCCAGGAGCGGGCCCGCCGCGCCGCCGCCGAGCAGGTGCAGGCCCATCCGAGCATCCGCGTGACCCTGGCCAACGGCGAGAAGATCCCGCTGGATCTGGGCCGCCTGCAGACCATCATCAGCGAGGCCTGCGAAGGGCTGGCCGAGGTGGATGGCGCGCTGATCCTGCGCGATACCCTGAAGAACCTCTACGACGGCGTCACCGAGCAGGACGTCAGCACCGCGCTGGTGATGACCGCGCGCACCCTGGTCGAGCGCGAGCCGAACTACTCCTACGTCACCGCCCGTCTGCTGATGGACACCCTGCGCGCCGAAGCGCTGGGCTTTCTGGGTATCGCCGAGCGCGCCACCCACCACGAGATGGCCACGCTCTATGCCCGCGCCCTGCCGGCCTATATCGAAAAAGGCATCGAATTCGAGCTGCTCGACGCCCGCCTGCGCGACTACGACCTGACCCGCCTGGGTGCCGCGCTCGACCATCAGCGTGACCAGCAGTTCACCTACCTGGGCCTGCAGACCCTCTACGATCGCTACTTCATTCACAAGAATGACGTGCGCTTTGAACTGCCGCAGGTGTTCTTCATGCGTGTGGCCATGGGCCTGGCCATCGAGGAGCAGGACCGCGAGGCGCGCGCCATCGAGTTCTACAACCTGCTGTCCTCGTTCGACTACATGGCGTCCACCCCGACCCTGTTCAACGCCGGCACCCTGCGCCCGCAGCTGTCCTCCTGCTACCTGACCACCGTGCCGGATGATCTGGGCGGCATCTACGACGCGATCCGCGACAATGCCCTGCTGTCCAAGTTCGCCGGCGGTCTGGGCAACGACTGGACACCGGTGCGCGCGCTGGGCTCCTACATCAAGGGCACCAACGGCAAGAGTCAGGGCGTGGTGCCGTTCCTCAAGGTGGTCAACGACACCGCCGTGGCAGTCAACCAGGGTGGCAAGCGCAAGGGCGCGGTGTGCGCCTATTTGGAAACCTGGCACCTGGACATCGAGGAATTCCTCGAGCTGCGCAAGAACACCGG
>CAZFFB010000425.1:0-1656 GCA_964517735.1 uncultured Pseudomonas sp. | reverse complement strand
CAGCGAAGAAGGCCACCCGCTCATCGATCGGCTCGCCGGCATACTGCTCGGCCATCTTCAGGTAGTCTTGGTAGTGGCGCACCTCGGACTTGAGCAGGGCGGTATAGAAAGCGCCCAGCTCCGCATCAAGGTGCGGCGCCAGCCGGTAAAAACGCTCACACGAGCGAGCCTCGATGAACGCCCCCACGATCAGGGTATCGATCAGTTTGTGCGGCTCGCCCTTGCGGATATGGGCGTGCAGACGCTGGGCATACAGCGAGGCACTGAGCGGGCGATAGGTGATGCCGCGCTTTTGCATCAGCGCCGACACCTGCTCGAAGTGGCGCAGTTCCTCGCGGGCCAGCCGTGACAGGCGATACTGCAGATCAGCGCGCTCGACATAGCGAAACAGCAACGTCAGCGCCGTGCTGGCCGCTTTTTTCTCGCAGTTGGCATGATCGATCAGCAGCTCCTCGGGATGCAGCAGCGCCTGATCGACCCAGGCCTGGGGCGTCGGGCAGCGCAGGAATCGCTCGATTTCGGCAAGGGCATCGGACAGAGACATAAAGGGTTCCAGGCAATGGCAACAGGGCGACACGCATTATACGCCCGCGCCTGCACACAGCACGCACCTTGATCTGCCGCAACGACACACGCCCTGCAAGCGACTACAGTAAACATGCCCATCCATGTAGCGCCTTGAGGATCACACCATGCAATCTATCCGCAGCATTCTGGTCGTTCTGCTTGAAGATCCGGCCGATGACCGGGCCCTGCGCCGCGCCCGCCGGATCGCCGGCGTCACAGGTTCCGAACTGCACCTGCTGCAAGGCGCAGCCACCGAGGCGCAGCGGCATGCACTGGACGCCCAGGCTGAGGTTCTGCGCAATGAAGGGCACCGGGTGACGGTATGCCAGACCCACGAGCCGCTGACGCACCGCATGATCATCACCGCCCAGCAGGAGGAAGGCTGTGGCCTGGTGGTCAAGCAGCACCAGCCTGACAGCCCGCTGACACGGGCGCTGCTCACCCCTGAAGACTGGCGACTGCTGCGTCACTGCCCGGCGCCCGTGCTGCTGGTCAAGAACGATCGATCCTGGAAAGGTGGCAAGGTGCTGGCGGCCGTGGATATCGGCAACAGTGATCAGGAGCATCTGGCCGTGCATGACGAGATCATCAGTCATGCCTGCGATCTGGCCCGGATTGTCGAGGGCGAACTGCATGTCCTGACGGCCCACCCGGCGCCCCTGCTGAGCGCCAGCGATCCGGTGTTCCAGCACAGCGAAAGCATCGCCGCGCACTATCGCCAGGCCTGCCAGCAGTTCCAGGACGAGTACGGCTTCAGCAACCAGCAGCTGCACGTCGCCGAGGGCAGCGCCAACTTGCTGATCCCGCAAATGGCTACGCAACTGGATGCAGTGGTCACCGTGATCGGCACCGTGGCTCGCTCAGGACTGTCCGGCGCCCTGATCGGCAATACCGCCGAGGCGGTGCTCGACACCCTGGAAAGCGATGTGCTGGTACTCAAGCCAGAGGCTATCATCCAGCGGCTTGAGGCAATGCTCGAGCAGCGCTGACATACCACAGGAGTACACCATGGCTGTTCTGCTGCAGATCGATTTTCCCTTCCAGGGCCCTTGGGGCGCACAGATGAGCGAGGGCATGCGCGAGCTGGCC
>CAZFFB010000424.1:0-1674 GCA_964517735.1 uncultured Pseudomonas sp. | reverse complement strand
TTGCCGACTATGACGAGCAGCTTTTGCCACGCTGAACGTCTGCCGGCGCATGCCCGGCCATTATGAGGCTCAGGCATCCGTGTGCGACACAGCGTTGCTCGTTCCTTGCCCTGCGGCTGCTGTGGGGTACCTTTCCACCCGCAGCAGAACGGGTTCAACCCATAAATCCACCTTGGGTTCGACGCACATGGCGCGGCACTCCTGCTAGAAATTCAACCAGGCAGATGAGGCATCATGCCACCAGTCACGGCGCTGACCATCACAATAAGAGGTTGAGAATTTCCTATGTCCGACTACAAGGCACCGCTTCGCGATATCGACTTCGTGCTCAACGAGGTCTTCGAGGTTTCCAGGTTGTGGGCCGAGCTGCCTGAGCTGGCCGAGGTCGTCGACGCCGACACCGCCCGCGCCATTCTCGAGGAGGCCGGCAAGGTCGCCGCCGGCGTGCTCGCCCCCCTCAATCGCTCCGGCGATGAGGAAGGCTGCGCCTGGCAGGACGGCGTGGTACGCACCCCGCAGGGCTTCCCGCAGGCCTACCGGGCCTATGCCGAGGGCGGCTGGGTCGGGGTGGGCGGTGCGCCGCAGTTCGGCGGCATGGGCATGCCCAAGATGATCGGCGCCCAGATCGAGGAGATGATCAACTCCGCCAATCTGTCCTTCGCCCTCTACCCGATGCTCACCGCCGGCGCCTGTCTGGCGCTCCAGAGCCATGCCAGTGCCGAGCTGCAGGCCCGCTACCTGCCCGCGCTCTACGCGGGGCGCTGGGCCGGTACCATGTGCCTGACCGAAGCCCATGCCGGCACCGACCTTGGGATGATCCGCACCCGTGCCGAGCCACAGGCCGATGGCAGTTACCGGATCACCGGCAGCAAGATCTTCATCACCGGCGGCGAGCAGGATCTGTCCGAGAACATCATCCACCTGGTGCTGGCCAAGTGTCCTGATGCACCCTCTGGAGCCCGTGGCATTTCGATGTTCCTGGTACCCAAGGTGCTGGTCGACGAGCAAGGGGCGCTGGGGGCGCGCAACGCCGTGCACTGCAGCGCCCTCGAGCACAAGATGGGCATCAAGGCCTCGGCGACCTGTGTGATGAACTTCGACGGCGCCACAGGCTATCTGGTCGGCGAGCTCAACAAGGGCCTGGCGGCGATGTTCACCATGATGAACTACGAGCGCCTGGGGGTCGGCATCCAGGGGCTGGCGCTGGGCGAGCGCTCTTACCAGTGCGCCCGTGACTATGCTTGCGAGCGCCTGCAGGGCCGCGCTCCGGGCGGCGTACAGGCGCCGGACAAGGCGGCCGATCTTCTGATCGTCCACCCGGATGTGCGGCGTATGCTGCTGACCATGAAGGCGCTCAACGAGGGTGGGCGGGCCTTCTCCAGCTATGTGGCCCTGCAGCTGGATCTGGCCCGCTACAGCACGGATGCTGCCACCTGCGCGCGCGCCGAGGCGCTGGTCGCGCTACTGACCCCGGTGGCCAAGGCGTTTCTCACCGACATGGGCCTTGAGACCACGATCCACGGCCAGCAGGTGCTGGGTGGTCATGGCTACATCCGCGAGTGGGGCCAGGAGCAACTGGTGCGCGACTGCCGCATCACCCAGATCTACGAAGGCACCAACGGCATCCAGTCGCTGGACCTGATGGGTCGCAAGATCGTCGGCAGCGGTGGCAGT
>CAZFFB010000423.1:0-1677 GCA_964517735.1 uncultured Pseudomonas sp. | reverse complement strand
CGCCCTGGCGGCTGGCGATGAAGTCGCCGAGCAGCGTCTGGACCAGGCTCAGGCGGCTGACGGTCTGCCCCTGCCAGCGCATGTCGGGGTAGTCCATGGAGCCGGAGACATCCACCGCCAGCAGCAGGTCGCGGCCGCTGGAGGGCACCGGCAGCGGCGCGCCGAGCCATTGCGGCCGGGCGGCGGCCAGTACCAGCAGCAGCCAGATCAGCAGGTAGGGGGCATGACGCCACGGCTGGCCGCTCAGCATGTGCCGGCGTACCGGCGCATCGCGCAGCTCCTCGAGGTAGCTGATCCGCAGTGCCGCTTCGCGGCGGCCGGCATCGGGCAGCAGGGCGCGCAGCAGCCAGGGCAGCGGCAGCAGGGCGAATACCCATGGCCAGGCGAACTCAGGCATGTTTGCGCACCCAGGTGTCGATGGCCTGATAAAGGCCGTCGATGGCCTTGTCATCCAGCCTGCAGTCGGCGCGGTAGCTGCCTTCGACGAGGATCATCCAGCGGGTCAGGCCCGCAGCCGGACAGCGGTTGTCGAGAAAGGCCAGCCAGGCGCGTCCGCTCAGGGTGTGGCTGGCGCTGTCTGGGTAGCGGGCCCGGCACAGGCGCTTGAGCAGGGCGTTGAGGGCCTGCAGCCAGGGACCAGCCGGCGCGCCGTCATAGGGGCGCGGCAACTGCCGCAGGGTCTCGAGGGCGCTCTGGCGGTAGGGCTCAAGCGCGGGCGGGGTCGTGGGTGCGGGAGCTGCCTGCGCGTGACTGCGCCTCTGATGGCGATACAGCCCCCAGGCGCTCAGCGCCAGCAGCAGGGCGGCCAGCAGCCACCAGCCGGGTGCCGGTGGCCAGAGGGGCGGCGTCTCCGGCAGGCGCAGGGGGGCCAGCTGGCTCAGCAGTGCCTGCCGATCGTTCAGGGCTGACGGCTCCGGCGAGGCGCCTGCAGCTGTTCGTGCAGCTGCTCGAGCAGGGGGCGGGCGGTGCTCAGCGGCAGCAGCGCCAGACCGGACTTCTGGGCCAGATGCTGCCAGCGCATCTGGCGAGCAGCGGCACGCGCACGCCAAGCCTCGCGTACGGCGGGGTCACTGCTGTCCAGCAGCAGGCTGTGCTGCTGATCGGCAAAGCGCAGCAGGCCGGCGGCCGGCAACTGATGATCGAGCGGGTCGCTGATCGGCAGCAGGATCAGATCACAGTGCCGGGCCAGCAGGCTGATCTGCTGGGCACCTGCCTCATCGAGGCTGCGCTCGTCGCAGATCAGCAGTGCCAGGCTGCCCGGACGCAGGACCTCGCGGGCGCGGCGCAGGGCCTGGGGCAGGCCGTTGCCCTTGGGCTGGCTGCCATTGGGGCTGGCCAGCGCCTGGTTGGCACGCACCAAGCGTCCAAGCAGCTGCAGCAGGCTCTGTTTGCTGCGCCGGGGGCGTACCTCGCTGCAGTGCTGACCATCAAAGACCAGCCCGCCGATACGGTCGTTATGGGCCAGCGCCGCCCAGCCGAACAGGGCCGCCACCTCGGCGGCCAGCACCGACTTGAAGCAGCGCGTCGTACCGAAGAACAGCGCGGCGCTCTGCTCGACCAGCAGCAGCACCGGCCGCTCGCGCTCTTCATGAAACAGCTTGGTGTGCGGCTCGCGGGTGCGGGCGGTGACCCGCCAGTCGATGTTGCGCACATCATCGCCACGCTGATAGACCCGCA
>CAZFFB010000422.1:0-1691 GCA_964517735.1 uncultured Pseudomonas sp. | reverse complement strand
GACGCGGCGAAAGTCATGGGCGTCGAAGGTGCGGGTCGTCATGCGCGAAAGGGCTCCTGTCGGGTCGGCGCCGCCGTCAGGCGGCCGGTGCGGGCGGCCAGTCTAGCCGCAGGCTGCAGCCGGCGACCAGCCTGCGGATGAGCGCCGGCTGCAGCGTGCATCCGGCGGGGCAAGACTCAGAGGATGCGTGCCTTGAAGTGGCGGCCCTTGACCTTGCGCTCGCCAAGGCGCTGCAAGGCCTCGCGGGCGCGGTGGCTGTCCACCGCCACATAGGCGTTGTAGTCGTGCAGGGCGATCTTGCCGATGGCGCTGCCCGGCAGGCCGTTCTCACCAGTCAGCGCGCCGAGCAGATCGCCCGGGCGCAGCTTGTCCTTGCGTCCGCCATTGATGCACAGGGTGGTCATGCTCGGCAGCAGGCGCTCCTCGTCACGGGGCTTGAGCAGGGCCAGATTGCCCCAGTGCAGCGCCGTGCCCTGCAGGGCTTCGATGGCATTGGCGCGCCCGGCCTCGGCGGGGGCGACCAGCGACAGGGCCAGTCCGCTGGCGCCGGCCCGGCCGCTGCGGCCGATGCGGTGCACATGCACGGCCGGATCGCGGGGCAGCTCGACATTGATGACGGCTTCGACCCCCTCGACATCCAGCCCTCGGGCGGCCACGTCGGTGGCAACCAGGACCCGGCAGCTCTGGTTGGCGAACATCGCCAGCACCTGATCCCGTTCACGCTGCTCCATTTCGCCATGCAGGGCGAGGGCGGAAATCTTGCGGGCATCGAGAAAGTCGGCCAGCTCCTGGCACTGTGCGCGGGTCTGGCAGAACGCCACGCTCGACTGGGGACGAAAATGCAGCAGCAGGCGAGCAACGGCGTTCAGGCGCTGCGCCGGATCGACTTCATAAAAGTGCTGCTCGATGACGCTCTGATCATGCTGGCCGGCTACCTCGATGCGCTGCGGCTGACGCAGGAAGCGCGCCGCCAGCTGCTCGATGCCCTCAGGGTAGGTGGCCGAGAACAGCAGGGTCTGGCGGCGCGTCGGGGTACGCTCGATGATGGCGCTGATTGCCTCGACAAAGCCCATGTCCAGCATGCGGTCGGCTTCATCAAGTACCAGGCGGCTCAATCCATCAAGGTTCAGCGAGCCGCGGTTGAGGTGCTCGAGCACCCGTCCGGGCGTGCCGACCACCACGTGGGCACCGTGCTCCAGCGAGCCGATCTGCGGGCCGAAGGGCGTGCCACCGCACAGGGTCAGCACCTTGATGTTGCCAAGGCCGCGGGCCAGCAGGCGGATTTCGCGGGCAACCTGGTCGGCCAGCTCGCGGGTCGGGCACAGCACCAGTGCCTGGCAGCCGAAGTAGCGCGGGTTGAGCGGGGCGAGCAGGCCCAGGGCAAAGGCACAGGTCTTGCCGCTGCCTGTGCGGGCCTGGGCGATCAGGTCCTGGCCGGCAAGGATCACCGGCAGGCTGGCGGCCTGGATCGGGGTCATCTGCTGGTAATCGAGAGCAGCGAGGCTGTCCAGCAGGCTGGCGGGCAGGGGCAGGGTGGAGAAGGCGTCAGTCACGGGGCAAGTCTGCAGGGCGGGGTAGGGGCGCCAGTGTAGCAGGGTGCTGGCGGCGTGCCGTGTGCTGCTGGAAGGGTGGCAATAGGGCACCTCTAAAAACCAGGCTCACCTCCGGGTAAAATCGCCGTCCCGTTGACC
>CAZFFB010000421.1:0-1692 GCA_964517735.1 uncultured Pseudomonas sp. | reverse complement strand
GGGCGCTCGGGGCGGGGGAGCTCCCGTTCACGTCCGCGGCGCTCGGGTTCCGGCTCTTTGGGCTCGAAGCCTGGGCGGGGCGCCTGCCGCTCGCGCTGTGGGCGCTCCTGGGGGTCGCGGCCATCGGCACCCTGGTCGCTGCCTCGCTGGCGCACTTCCTGATGAGCATCCCGGAGCTAACCTATTTCGTGTTCACCTTCCCGGCGGTGCTGCTGATCCTGGTCGGCTTCATGCTGGCGATGGGCCGCTATCGCGGCTACCGCCTGACCGAGCTGTTCCGCTTCAAAGCCTTCCTCAAGGACTGATGCCATGTTCGGCCTGATCAAGACGTGGAAGGCCCTGAGTGCCAAGGGCATCATGGGTATCAACCGGCGCAATGCGGACTATGTGCTGAAGTACAACAAGCGCAGTCTCTATCCGGTGGTGGATGACAAGATCCTCACCAAGGAGCGCGCCATTGCAGCCGGTATTCATGTGCCGCAGCTGTACGGGATCATCTCCACGGAGAAGGAAATCGATCACTTCGACAAGATCATCGAAGGTCACAACGACTTCGTGATCAAGCCGGCGCAGGGTGCTGGCGGTGACGGGATCATCGTCATCGCCGACCGCTTCGAGGGACGCTTCAAGACGGTCTCGGGCAAGATCATCAGCCACAGCGAGATCGAGCAGCAGCTCTCCAGCATCCTCTCCGGCCTCTACTCGCTGGGCGGTCACCGTGATCGGGCGCTGATCGAGTACCGGGTCACGCCGGATCCGATCTTCAAGGGCATCAGCTACGAGGGCGTGCCAGATATCCGCATCATCGTGCTGATGGGCTATCCGGTGATGGCCATGCTGCGCCTGCCGACCCGCCAGTCCAATGGCAAGGCCAACCTGCACCAGGGCGCCATCGGCGTCGGCGTGGACCTGGCTACCGGTCTGACCCTGCGCGGCACCTGGCTGAACAACCGGATCGCCAAGCACCCGGACACCGGCAATCCGGTGGACGGCGTGCAGTTGCCCGACTGGGACGGCTTCATGAAACTGGCCGCCGGCTGTTATGAGCTGTGCGGCCTCGGCTACATCGGCGTGGACATGGTCCTTGACGTGGACAAGGGTCCGCTGATCCTTGAACTCAATGCCCGCCCCGGCCTGAACATCCAGATCGCCAATGACTGTGGCCTGGCGCTGCGCACCACCGCCATCGAGGCGCATCTGGCCGAGCTCAAGGCCCGCGGCGTCACCGAGAGCGTCGAGGAGCGCGTGCGCTTCTCTCAAGCCATGTTCGGGCACGTCCAGCCGGTCGAACACTGAACACGGTGGCGGGCACCCGCATGAGGTGCCCGCCCCTAGGCTCGCGCGGTCGAGCGCACTAGAATCGCCGCTCGCCCTCCCCTGAGCACCGTCATGCCCTGCTGCCTGATTCATCCGCTGCCCTATCATGCCGACCCGCGCTCACGTTTTGCCCGTGTGCATGAAGCCCCCGGCGCCTGCCTGCTCGATGGCGGCCGCCCGACCAGCACCCGTAGCCGCTTCGACCTGTTCAGCGCCTGGCCTGAACAGACGCTTGCCCCCGAGCCCGCTGAGGACGGCCACGCCTTCCTCGCCCGCTGCCGCGCTGCGCTGGCGCAGCTTGGTCGCGCCGAGGCGCCGGCCGGCGTCGAGCTGCCGTTCACCGGCGGCCTGCTCGGCTACCTGGCCTACGACTTC
>CAZFFB010000420.1:1359-1696 GCA_964517735.1 uncultured Pseudomonas sp. | reverse complement strand
AGTCCATGATCACCAGCGCATAAGGCTGTCCGGCACGGCGCGCCGCTTCGAGCCGCTCGAGCGCCTCGGCGGCCGATTCGGCGCAATCGACCTGAAAACGCAGGGCTTCGAGCATCCCGGCGAGGATCTCCCGGGCGCTGGAATTGTCATCGACCACCAGCAGGCGCATGCCCAGCAGCTCGTCACCATCGACCAAGGGTGGCGCCTCAAGGCTCGGTGCCGCGCTCAGCCGCAGCGGCACACTGAAATGGAAGGTGCTGCCCACCCCCGGCTGCGACTCGACAGCGATTTCACCGCCCATCAGATCGACCAGCTGCCGACAGATCGCCAGCCCCAG
>CAZFFB010000420.1:0-1349 GCA_964517735.1 uncultured Pseudomonas sp. | reverse complement strand
CTGAGTGAAGGCCTCGAACAGGTGGGTGCACTGCGCAGGCTCCAGGCCGATGCCCGTATCGCGCACGGCAAAGCGCAAGCGGACCTGATCGGCGCTGCGCGCCTCGACCCGCACGCTGACCGTAATCTCGCCCTGCTCGGTGAACTTGATCGCATTGCTGAGCAGGTTGGTCAGCACCTGCCCAAGGCGCAACGGATCCCCGAGCAGCACGCCTGGTACATCGGGGCTGATATCCAGCAGCAGCTCCAACCCCTTGGCCTGCACCCGCAGCGCGGCCTGCTCGGCCAGCTGCCCGAGCAGGCTTTCAAGCGGGAACTCGACTTCCTCGACCTGCAGCTTGCCCGCCTCGATCTTCGAGAAGTCGAGGATGTCGTTGATGATGCCCAGCAGCCCCTCGGCAGCCGTGTAGATTTTCTGCAGGTAGTTGCGCAGCTGCGCAGACGGCTGGCTGTCCAGTGCCAGATGGGCCATACCCATGATCACATTCATCGGGGTACGGATTTCATGGCTCATGTTGGCCAGGAAGTCCGACTTCAGCCGTGTAGTCTGCTCAGCCAGATCGCGCGCCCGGGCCAGGGTGTGCTCGGCCTCTTTCTGGGCACTGATGTCGATGAAGGAGCCGACCAGCCCGGCCACCTCGCCGGCGCTGTCCCGGTAGCTGGACAGCGCATAGATGGCCGGATACTCGCGGCCCTGCGGGCCCGGCAGCCAGGATTCGCAGGCATAAGGCTGGCCATCGCTCAGCACCTGGTGATTGGCCGCCTGAAACAGCTCGCGCTGCGTCTGGGACAAGCGCGGCAACTCCGCGACGGTCTTGCCGATGATCTGCTGTTCATCAACCAGAAACGCCTGCTGGAACGCACGATTGACGCCCAGATAACGTCCCTGGGCATCCTTGAAGAAGATCGGATACGGCAGGGTATCCAGCAGCACGCGCTGGAACACCAGCTGATCGGCGATGGTCTGCTCATAGTGCTTGCGCTGCCGGATGTCGCGCAGTGTCACGCAGACACAGGCGCTACGCCCCTCAAGCGGCGGCAGGCAGTTCAGGCGCAATCCGACCGGGACGCTCTGCCCCTGACTGTCCAGAATCTGGGTATCGCCGCACAGGTCTTCCAGTATCTCGCGCAGCTCAAGCCCCTGCGCTGCCCGGCGACGCAGCTCGGCATGCTGCTCGCGCAACACCTCGGGGGTCAGTCGCTCGATCGACAGGCCTGCCAGAGCCCCCGGAGCATAGCCAAGCAGCTGGTGCGCCTGGCTGTTGGCGATCAGGATGATGCCCTCGGCATCGATGATCAGCATGCCATCGGGGGAGAACTCGATGATCTGCCGGTACCAGGCCTTGGCAT
>CAZFFB010000419.1:0-1697 GCA_964517735.1 uncultured Pseudomonas sp. | reverse complement strand
GGCCGGGGATTACGCCGAAGACCTGGCCGCCATGATGCTTTCCACCACCATGGGCATCTCCTTCGACAGCGAATCCTCCTGGGACACCAGGCGGCAGCTCTGGAAGATGAGCGGCAAGATAGTGAAAAGCACGAACATGACTCAGTCCGCCATAGCTTCCGGCGGCGTGTGGACCACCGTGGTGGCCGCCGCGGTGTTCTGCGAGTAGCGCCGTGCCGGCTACGGCGCCCCTGCGCGAGGCACTGCACGACACCTGCCTGCTGTGCGGTAGCAAAACTCCCGCCGGCCTGAAGCTGGAAGTCTCCGCCCAGGCCGACGGGTCCCTGCGGGCCGAGTTCATGTGCAGGTTCATGTTCGAGGGCTACAAGGGCGTACTGCACGGCGGCGTAATAGCCGCCCTGCTGGACAGCGCCATGACCAACTGCCTGTTCTCGCGCGGGGTGGCGGCCTTCACCGCCGAACTGGACATCAAGTACAGGCTACCGGTGCGTTGCGGGCGGACAGTGGCGGTGACGGCGCGGCTGGTGAAGTCTTACGCGCCACTGCACATGCTCGAGGCGGTGGTGGAGCAGGACGGCGCTGTGGCGGTGAGCGCGCAGGCCAAGTTCATGGAAAGCGAGTCTTTGTCCGGGGGCGGGCGCCTATAGCCCGCCCTGGCGGGCCTGCACCACGAAGCAGGGGGAGAACCCCGGCTCTGCCAGCGCGGACGAGCGGTTGGACACTCCGACGTGCTCTAGGCGCCTGCGCCCGTCGGGGCTTAAGTACAGCCAGAACGGGTATTCCCAGGAATCCGGCCCCAGCGCCAGCCCTATGTCGGTGCAGGAGCTTCTTTGGCGCACGGCCTGCGCTATCGCCTGATAGCTGGCCGTGTTGCCCGGCCTGCCCAGCAGGTACATTTCCCCGCGCGTCATCGAAAAAACGTTGCGCTGGCCCAGCACCGGCTTGCGCACGTTGCACAGAAGCCAGTAAGACGACGCCAGCACCGCCAGCGGCAAAACCCAGCGGGCCGCCCGCGCCCGCGCCGTAAACACCGGTGCCAGCAACAGCAGAGGCAGAAGATGGTGCCTCGTTATCCACGGCGACCATTTCACCACAAGGCAGAAGCACAGCGCCCCGCAAAGCGTCAGGGCCGCATGGGCGGCGCAAAGCCCTCCTTTGCGCCAGAAGCCCGGCAAGGCCAGCAGGCACAGCAGTGCCAGGAAGTGCAACGTGTTGGGGGTTGTGTCCTCGAAGGCTTCGAATTTGGGCAGGCGGAAGCCTTTTTCCGGTGCGAAGGTGGTGGCGGCCTGCGCGGCATCCCAGCCTATTGCCCGGTGCGCGCCCCTGACGGCCGATTCCAGCGCCGGGCGCAAAGCCTGCGCGGGCGGGTTCAGCTCCGAGGCGCAGTTGCGCAGTGAGTTGGAAAGCAGTGGGCGCAGGCCGAAAGTTTCGTTGGCTTCCACCCTGAAATCTTCCGCTTCCGCGCGCGGGCCCAGCGGCCGGCCGTAAAGGGCGGTGTTCCGCGCGGCGTGCGGCGCGTTCAGCGCCATGGCCAGCGCCAGCGCTGTCAGCGTTTTTAGCGCCATTTCCCGCCCGCGCAGTCGGGCCGCCAGGAACCAGAGCCCGACCGGGGCCAGGAAGACGTAGGCCGTGGCCTGAACCAGCACGGCAAGCCCCAGCGCCGCCCCGGCGCACAGGTAGGCGCGCCAGGACGAATT
>CAZFFB010000418.1:0-1699 GCA_964517735.1 uncultured Pseudomonas sp. | reverse complement strand
GTCACCGTGCAGCTGAAGATCCTCGACCTGCTCCGCGAGCTGCAGGCGCGCCTGGGCATGGCCCTGCTGCTGATCACCCATGATCTGAACCTGGTGCGGCGCATCGCCCACCGCGTGTGTGTCATGCAGCGCGGGCGAATCGTCGAACAGGGCGAGTGCGAGGCACTGTTTCGCGCCCCACAGCACCCCTACACCCAGGAGCTGCTCGGCGCAGACCCCAGCGGCGGCCCGGCCGACAACCCGCCCGGTGCGCCGCTGATCGAGGCTGACGATCTGCGCGTGTGGTTCCCGATCCGGAAGGGTCTGCTGCGCCGCACCGTCGATCACATCAAGGCGGTCGACGGGGTCAGCTTCAGCCTGGCCCGGGGTCAGACCCTGGGCATTGTCGGCGAGAGCGGTTCGGGCAAGTCAACCCTGGGGATGGCGCTGCTGCGCCTGATCAGCAGCCGCGGCGCGATCCGTTTCGCCGGCCAGGCCATCGACGGCCTCGAGCAGACGCAGGTGCGCCCGCTGCGCCGGCAGATGCAGGTGGTGTTCCAGGATCCGTTCGGCAGCCTGAGCCCGCGCATGTCGGTCGGGCAGATCATCGGCGAGGGTCTGGAGATCCACCGCATCGGCACCCCCACCGAGCGCGAGCAGGCGATCATCGAGGTGCTCGGCGAGGTGGGACTCGACCCGGACAGTCGCCACCGCTACCCGCACGAATTTTCCGGCGGCCAGCGCCAGCGCATCGCCATCGCCCGCGCCCTGGTACTCAAACCCGAGCTGATCCTGCTCGATGAGCCGACCTCGGCGCTCGACCGCACCGTGCAGCGCCAGGTGGTGGAGCTGCTGCGCCGCCTGCAGCACAAGTACAATCTGACCTACCTGTTCATCAGCCATGATCTGGCTGTGGTGCGAGCCCTCAGTCACCAGCTGATGGTGGTCCGCCAGGGGCAGGTGGTCGAGCAGGGCGAGGCCGGCGCAATCTTCGCCGCCCCCCAGCATCCCTATACCAGGCAGTTGCTTGAGGCCGCCTTCATGGCCCCGGGCACAGCCGATCAACCAGCAAGAGGAAGTACATAATGGGTTTCATGACCGGCAAGCGCGTGCTGATCGTCGGCGTCGCCAGCAAGCTGTCCATCGCCTCCGGCATTGCCGCGGCGATGCACCGTGAAGGCGCGGAACTGGCCTTCACCTACCAGAACGACAAGCTCAAGGGCCGCGTCGAGGAGTTCGCCGCCGGCTGGGGCTCCAGCGCCGAGATGTGCTTCCCCTGCGACGTGGCCAACGACGATGACATCGTCCGCGTCTTCGAGGAGCTGGGCAAGAAGTGGGACGGCCTGGACTGCATCGTCCACTCGGTCGGCTTCGCCCCGGGCGACCAGCTCAATGGCGACTTCACCGAAGTGACCACCCGTGAAGGCTTCAAGATCGCCCACGACATCAGCGCCTACAGCTTCGTCGCCCTGGCCAAGGCCGGCCGCGAGCTGATGAAGGGTCGCAACGGCAGCCTGCTGACCCTCTCCTACCTGGGTGCCGAGCGCACCATGCCCAACTACAACGTGATGGGCGTGGCCAAGGCCAGCCTGGAAGCCGGCGTGCGCTACCTGGCCGGCAGCCTCGGCCCGGAGGGCACTCGGGTCAATGCTGTCTCCGCCGGCCCGATCCGTACCCTGGCCGCCTCCGGTATCAAGAGCTTCCGCAAGATGCTCGCTGC
>CAZFFB010000417.1:0-1709 GCA_964517735.1 uncultured Pseudomonas sp. | reverse complement strand
CGCACCAGGAAATTGTTGGTGTAATGGTTTTCGACCTGAGTGTTGAGCTCCCCCAGTAACGAGGCCTGCCCCGATTCGCGGGAGTGATAGACGAACTTGCGGTACAGCTGATCCAGCCGATACCAGCTCTGCGCGTACTTCTCCACGCCATCGCTCAGCGACGTCATCTCCAACTGCGCCGTATCCAGCAACTGCAGGAACTGCGCGGCATGGTCGACCGCCAGGTAGACATCCTCGAAGTGGGTAAACCAGTGGCTCTGCCGGCGCTGGCGCACCCATTGCTCGACCTCCTGCGCAGTCACCGTTCTCGCCACCACTGCATGGACCAGCTCACTGAGGATCTTGCGGTCGACCAGCTCGAAGTAGTCCAGATCCATCAGCTTGCGGTAATCGAGCCCATGCAGCCGGTCGCCGATCTGCAGCACTTCGGCACACTGCTCGGAGAGCAGCTCGAAGCTCTGCTCATGGGAGCGGCTGTCCTTCCAGCGCTTGAGGAACACCAGCGACTCGGCCGACAGGCGTGCCTTGTGCTCCGGATCGGTGCCCATCAGGAAACAGGCCTTGAACAGCTCGATGACGAAGTCGTGCAGGCCCGGCTGTTCCGATACATAGCCGTAGGCACGCTTCATCTGCTCCCAGAGGAAACCGCTCAGGCCACTGCTCTCGATCAGCTTGATTCGCGCATCGCCGGCGCTGGCCAGCTCGGCCAGCAGCTCCTCCAGGATCACATCCAGACGCGGCTCAGTCTCGGCGCAGACCGCAAGCATCTTCAGGCGCAGCATATTGTCCGAGTCCCCCTGCTGCTGCAGCTTGCGCAGATGCTCGCGCCGCTTGGCCGACTCGAAGAACGCGACATGGGCCTCCAGCAGCGGATAGCAATCTGGCCCCAACTCCAGCTCGGCCAGCCACAGGGCGACCTGATCGGTACGGAAGCTGTTGCCACTGGCCAGCTGCACATCGAGCAGCCAGTTTTCCAGATGCGGCGGCTCGGCCCCCTCGCGGTAGAGCAGAAACTTCTGCTCTGGCTGCTCGCGCAGGATGCAGTATTTGATGCCGAACTCGTTGTTGGCCAGCTCGACCTTCTCGACACCCGGTAGCTCCAGGGCTTCGAAATCAGCGCGGAACTCCTGGCGATTGTCGTACCAGAAGACGATGCGCTGCTTGTCGAACAGGTTGGTCAGCGCCTGGGTGATCTTCGGGTTGCTCATCAGCTGGCCATTCTCGTCTGCAAGGTTTCGACGAAACGCTTGGCCCATGGCGAGGCAGCCATCACCTTGCCTGGATCGACCAGAGCCAGCAGCTTGAACGAATGCTCGCCCTTGCCATAGGCGCTCTTGGTCTTGCAATCGCGGGTGGCGGTTGCCAAGGCCGCATAAATCTTCTGCTTGTCCGTACGCTCTAACGAGTTGGTGACAGGCGGCAAGGCGCTTTCCTTGAAACCCTGCCCAAAAAATTTCTTCAGGGTCTCACGGTCTGCCACCAGCCATGCTTCCATGCACTGCACCATCAGGTGGCACTGCAAGTCATCGCTGCCGTCTGGCTTTTTCCAACCGTCGCCCTGGCGCTGCTGAAGATGCAGCCAAGGCAGCCAGTGCTCACGGTCTTCGCCCTTGGCAGCATCCCCCGGCTGGGCAGCCGCCACCACGGGTGCCTCGCTGTCTACCAGCAACATGGCTGCCTCGCCGCTGCGAACTGCAGTGCAGAACGAA
>CAZFFB010000416.1:0-1723 GCA_964517735.1 uncultured Pseudomonas sp. | reverse complement strand
TGGCTCTGGCCTGGCGGTGGGTCGCACGCTGGTGGCGGTGCTGGAGAACTACCAGCAGGCGGATGGTTCGATCCGTGTACCGGATGTGCTCAAGCCCTACATGGGCGGTCTTGAGGTGATCGGCTGATCGCTGCCTGATGGCCGGACACTGCTCGGTGGTGTCCGGTCTGGCCCTAGTGGGCCTGTGCGCGGCCGGTCCTGCGAGGCAGGTCGCGATCTTTCTTGTGCATTCATGGTGAGATCGTCCATGGAGTTTCTTCCCCTGTTTCATAACTTGCGTGGCCGCTGGGTGCTGGTGGTCGGTGGTGGCGAGATTGCCCTGCGCAAGGCACGCCTGCTCGCCGAGGCGGGTGCCAGGCTGCGTGTGGTCGCCCCGGAAATCGAGAACGCTCTGCGCGAGCTGGTCGAGCGCACAGGGGGGGAGCTGCGGATGCGCGGTTACCTGGTCCATGATCTGGAGGGGTGTGTGCTGGTCATTGCCGCCACTGATGACCTGCCTCTCAACGCACAGGTCTCCCACGATGCCGGGGCGCGCACCCTGCCGGTCAACGTGGTGGATGCGCCGCAGCTGTGCAGCGTGATCTTTCCGGCGATCGTTGATCGCTCGCCGCTGATGGTCGCGGTATCGAGCGGCGGCGATGCGCCGGTACTGGCGCGGCTGATCCGCGCCAAGATCGAAACCTGGATTCCGGCCACCTACGGCCAGCTGGCCAACCTGGGCAAGCGCTTTCGTGAGCGGGTCAAGCAACTGTTTCCCGATGTGCAGCAGCGCCGGGTGTTCTGGGAGGAGGTGTTCCAGGGGCCGATTGCCGAGCAGGTGCTGGCCGGGCGCATGGTCGAGGCCGAGCGACTGCTGGCTGACAAGCTGGCCGGCAGTCGTGAGCGCGAGCTGGGTGAGGTCTACTTGGTCGGTGCCGGCCCTGGCGATCCGGATTTGCTGACTTTCCGTGCCCTGCGCCTGATGCAGCAAGCCGATGTGGTGCTCCATGACCGGCTGGTCGCTCCAGCGATTGTCGATATGTGTCGGCGTGATGCCGAGCGCATCTATGTCGGCAAGCGGCGCAGCGAGCATGCGGTGCCGCAGGAGGAGATCAACCAGCTGCTGGTGCGCCTGGCTCGCCAGGGTAAGCGGGTGCTGCGCCTCAAGGGCGGCGACCCGTTCATCTTCGGGCGCGGTGGCGAGGAGATCGAAGAACTGGCTGTCGAGGGGATTCCCTTCCAGGTGGTGCCGGGAATCACGGCAGCTTCTGGCTGCGCCAGTTATGCGGGTATTCCGCTGACCCACCGTGATCACGCCCAGTCAGTACGTTTTGTCACCGGCCACCTCAAGGATAATAGCTGCAACCTGCCTTGGCGCGACTTGGTCGCCCCCGGCCAGACGCTGGTTTTCTATATGGGGCTGGTGGGGCTGCCGGTGATCTGCGCGCAGCTGATTCGCCATGGGCGCAGCGCCGATACGCCGGCGGCACTGATCCAGCAGGGGACTACCCGCCATCAGCGGGTGTTCAGCGGTACGCTGGCGAACTTGCCGCAGCTGGTCGCTGAGCATGAAGTACGTGCGCCCACCCTGGTCATCGTGGGCGAAGTAGTACAGCTGCGTGACAAGCTGGCGTGGTTTGAGGGCGAGCAATCTTGAGTTTTTGCAGTGCGGGTGTTGACAGCATTTTCCCAGCCTGTATTATTCGCCACCTCGCTGCAGCAGCCCCCGGGCTCACGCAGCAGA
>CAZFFB010000415.1:0-1739 GCA_964517735.1 uncultured Pseudomonas sp. | reverse complement strand
TCAAGGTCTACCTGGCGATCAAGCGCCGCATCCAGCCGGGCGACAAGATGGCTGGTCGTCACGGTAACAAGGGTGTGGTTTCGGTGATCATGCCGGTTGAGGACATGCCTTACGATGAGAATGGTGTTCCGGTCGATATCGTGCTCAACCCGCTGGGTGTACCGTCGCGGATGAACGTCGGTCAGATTCTCGAAACCCACCTGGGCCTCGCGGCCAAAGGTCTGGGCGAGAAGATCAATCGCATGCTCGAAGAGCAGCGCAAGGTCGCTGAGCTGCGTCAGTTCCTCCACCAGATCTACAACGAGATCGGTGGTCGTCAGGAGAGCCTTGACAGCCTCAATGATGCCGAGATCCTCGAGCTGGCTGCTAATCTGCGCAAGGGTGTTCCGATGGCCACGCCGGTGTTCGACGGTGCCGAGGAGCGCGAGATCAAGGCGATGCTCAAGCTGGCTGATCTTCCGGAAAGCGGCCAGATGCAGCTCTATGACGGTCGGACCGGCAACGCCTTCGAGCGCCAGACCACCGTCGGCTACATGTACATGCTCAAGCTGAACCACCTGGTCGATGACAAGATGCATGCGCGCTCTACCGGCTCCTACAGCCTGGTCACCCAGCAGCCGCTGGGCGGCAAGGCGCAGTTCGGTGGTCAGCGTTTCGGCGAGATGGAGGTCTGGGCGCTGGAAGCCTATGGCGCCGCCTACACCCTGCAGGAAATGCTCACCGTCAAGTCGGACGATGTGAACGGCCGTACCAAGATGTACAAGAACATCGTGGATGGCGATCACCGCATGGAGGCCGGCATGCCCGAGTCCTTCAATGTGCTGATCAAGGAAATCCGTTCCCTCGGCATCGACATCGAGCTGGAATCCGAATAAACCGCGACGCGTACCGGCGGCAGGGCAGCCTGCCGCCGGCTCCGTGAGGAGGAAAGGCCTTGAAAGACCTGCTGAATCTGTTGAAAAACCAGGGTCAACTCGAAGAGTTCGACGCCATCCGTATCGGTCTGGCGTCGCCCGAGATGATCCGCTCCTGGTCCTTCGGTGAAGTGAAAAAGCCGGAGACCATCAATTACCGTACCTTCAAGCCTGAGCGTGACGGCCTGTTCTGCGCCAAGATCTTTGGCCCGGTGAAGGATTACGAGTGCCTGTGCGGCAAGTACAAGCGCCTCAAACATCGCGGTGTGATCTGCGAGAAGTGCGGCGTCGAAGTCGCCCTGGCCAAGGTGCGCCGCGAGCGCATGGGGCATATCGAGCTGGCCTCGCCGGTTGCCCACATCTGGTTCCTCAAGTCGCTGCCGTCGCGTATCGGCCTGCTGCTGGACATGACCCTGCGTGACATCGAGCGCGTGCTCTATTTCGAGAGCTACGTGGTCATCGAGCCGGGCATGACCCCGCTGGAAAAGGGGCAACTGCTCAACGACGAGCAGTACTTCGAGGCTCTGGAAGAGCACGGTGATGACTTCGAAGCCAAGATGGGTGCCGAAGCCGTCTTTGCTCTGCTGGCCGGTATCGATCTGGAGCATGAGATCGAGCGTCTGCGCGAGGAAATCCCGCAGACCAACTCCGAGACCAAGATCAAGAAGCTGTCCAAGCGCCTCAAGCTGATGGAAGCCTTCCAGGGGTCGGGCAACAAGCCGGAGTGGATGGTGCTGACCGTCCTGCCGGTGCTGCCGCCGGACCTGCGCCCGCTGGTGCCGCTGGACGGTGGCCGCTTCGCGACCTCCGACCTGAACGACCTGT
>CAZFFB010000414.1:0-1745 GCA_964517735.1 uncultured Pseudomonas sp. | reverse complement strand
GGGCCAGGGGCGAGTCGATGCTGATCAGTCCGGCCTTGAGGTCCAGTTCATCCGGGCCGACCAGTCGGTAGCGCACGATCTCGCCCTGCTCGTCCTCAAGGCTCACCCAGGCGCCAAAATAGACCCGCTGCCGGTCAGCCGGCCGCTCATGCACGACCTTGAGCTGCTTGAGGCGCTTGCGCAGAAAGCGTACCCGGCTGTCGATCTCCCGCAGCATCTTCTTGCCATAGGTGTACTCGGCGTTTTCCGAGCGATCGCCCTGGGCGGCAGCTTCGCTGACCGCCTGGGTGACCTGCGGGCGCCGCACCTGCCAGAGTTCATGCAGCTCGGCACGCAGGCGGGCCTCACCTTCAGGAGTGATCAGGGCCGTGCCGGCAGGGCGCGGAGGGCGGTAGCGACTCATCGAGTTGTCTCCGGGGGTCAGGATTCACGCAAGACGCTGAGCGGGCTGCTGTGCAGGACCTTGCGTGTACCGAGCAGACCGGCGCTGGCGATCAGCACGGCGCCCAGCGGCACGAGCAGCAGCAGTAGCGGATGGGGCTGCCAGGGCAGATCCAGCACCTGGCGGTAGAGCAGGGCCGTCACCAGCTCGCTGCCAAGGGCAGCCAGCAGGCCGCTGCTGGCGCCCAGTACGGCAAACTCGCCCAGCCGTGCCCGTTGCAGCAAGCGCCGTTCGGCCCCCAGCGCACGCAGCAGGGCGCCCTGGCGCAGGCGCTCATCGAGGGTGGCCTGCAGGGCGGCGAACAGTACGACCAGTCCGGCCGCCAGCACGAACAGCAGCACGTATTCCACCGCCAGGCTGACCTGGGCGAGGATGCTGCGCAGCTGTTCGAGCAGTGCATCAATCGGCAGCAGGGTGACGGTCGGGAACTGGCGAGCCAGGGCAATCAGCGCCTCGTCCTGGCCTGGCGGCAGGTGGAAGCTGGTCATCCAGGTGACGGCGATATCACCGCGACTGGCCGGGTCGAGGATCATGAAGAAGTTGGGCTGCAGGCTGTTCCAGTCGATGCGGCGCAGGCTGCTGACGCGAGCCTCAAGGTATTGACCACCAATATCAAAGCCGAGCCGGTCGCCAAGGCCCACACCAAGGCTGGCGGCCAGCTCCACCTCCACCGAGACCGCCGGGCCATGGTCAGTCGCCAAGGCATCCCACCATTGGCCGGCCACCAGCTGACTGCCGCTGCCAGGCGTTGCGCTCCAGGTCAGATTGAGGTCACGGCGCAGTGCCCGCTGTCCGCGTGACTCGCCGGTCTCGACCGGCATCGCCTCGGCGCCGTTGATGCTCACCAGCCGCCCGGGCGCCACCGGGTAGAGCGGGGCACGGGTGGCGCCGAGTGCGGCGAGGTGCGCGGCGAAGGGCTCGCGCTCCTCGCCGGCAATATTGATGGCAAAGTGATTGGGCGCATCGCTGGCCAGCTGGGCCTGCCAGGTATCGAGCAGCTCGCTGCGCAGCAACAGGACCACGGCCATCGCCAGCAGGATCAGGCCAAAGGCCAGCGACTGCCCGGCGGCGGCCAGCGGGTGACGCAGCAACTGGCCAAGGCCCAGCCGCCAGGCCAGACCTGCCCCGGCCAGCAGGCGCCGCAGGCTGCGCAGGGCCAGCAGCCACAGTCCGCCCAGCAGCAGCGTGGCCAGCAGGCCGCCGCCCAGCAGTGCCAGGGTCAGGATCAGATCAAGGCTCAGCCACCACATGATCCCGCCCAGCGCCAGCAGGGCCGCCCCCTGGACCAGCAGGCTGGACAGTG
>CAZFFB010000413.1:0-1760 GCA_964517735.1 uncultured Pseudomonas sp. | reverse complement strand
GCACCACGGTGAAGAGCCTGCTTGAGCGCTTCGAGCGCAAGAGTTACGGCTGGTACTACGCCGCCATCCTCTGCAACCTCGCGCTGCTCTGCGCACGCGGCACGGTCGAGGTGCGTCAGGACAGCAACCCGCTGGAGGGCGACATTCTGGAGCGCAGCCTGCGCAATACCAACGCCCACCCTACCTTGGTGCTAGAGCCGCAGATCGAATTCACCGCTTCCCAGGTGCGGACGCTCAAGGACTTCTTCGCCGATTTCTTCGACCGACCGGCCAGCAGCAACGAGGCCCGCGCCCTGGCACGTGAAACCATCGATGCCATCAAGGATCTGGAGCTGGAGCTTGCCGAGCTGCACGGCCAGAAGGCGCAGTATCCCTTCCTGGTGGCTCTGGATGGGGTGCTGGCTACCCTCAAGGAAATCGCCGCGAAGAACCCCAGCTGGTTCCTGACTGACCTGTCTCGTGCGGAAGACGCGCTGCTCGACACCAAGGAGCAGATCATCGATCCGCTGCAGCGCTTCATGCGCAGCCCGCAGCGGGAGATCTACGACCAGGCCCGCCAACTGATGCAAGAGCAGCAGGACAACTTCACCTATGTGAATGTCGCCGAGGTTGAGGCTATCCGCGCCGTGCTGGCCGACAGCAAGCCCTGGCAAGGCAACCGCCTGCAGCAGGCCAGGCCGCAGCTGGAGGCGCTCCAGCTGGCCATTGCCAGCCAACTGGCCAGCGAGCAGCAAGCCAGCGAGCAACTGCTCGACGAACTGGAGCAGCGCCTGTGTGGTGCAGACGCCTATGCAGGGCTAAGTGTGGAGCACAAGGCACAACTGGCATCCCCCTTCAGTGCTGCTCGCCAGGCCCTGAAAGGGCAGAAACTGATTGCAGTACTGCGTGATCAGCGCCGGCGCTTCGAGGATGAGCAATACCCGCAACTGTTGCTTACCCTCGAACAATTGGCCCGCCCGCAACCTGTAAAGCCCGAGCATCCCGAGCCCTCTCTGCAGCCGAACAAGGAGCTGACGGGAGGTGGCGATGTGACGCCCGGCCAGCCGCCACTGAAAGCCGCCGAGCCGCGCATCGTACAGGCACGTCAGATCAAGGTCGGGTATGGCAAGCCCTGGCTCACCAGCGAGGCCGAACTGGACGACTACCTGCAGAAGCAGCGCGAGGCCTGGCTGAAGGAAATCCAGGCCGGTAACCGCGTACAGATCTGATTTTGTAACGAATTCAAGTGGCCTGCCTGCAGCAGACCCCAAGATTATGCTGCCCGGATGAATAACCGAGCGGGAGGGATTGATGGATACGACCAAACTCAAGAAATTTGCCCAATACGCTCGACGCACCTTGCTAGAGCAAGTGGCCGGCAAACTGGAAATGGTGCTCGCGCCCCACAGTGCTGCTCGCCGTGAGCAACCTCAGGCTGTGGCGGATCTGGAAAAGCAGATCAAAGAGTTCAGTCGTGATCAGGTGGTGGAACGGGTTGCCTACACCTGGTTCAACCGCTTCTGCGCTCTGCGCTTCATGGACGAGAACCGCTACACGCGCATTGGCGTGGTGTCGCCCGCTGAAGGGCAGTTCCAGCCCGAAATCCTCGCTGAAGCCAAGATGGGGCATATCGACGAGGACATGGTGGCTACCCAGGATCGCCAGAAGATCGTGGATCTGCTCGCAGGAAAGGCTCCTGGCCATGACCCTCAGGGGGAGGCATACAGGATGCTGGTGGTCGCTGCCGGTAACGCCTGGCACAAGGCCATGCCCTTCCTGTT
>CAZFFB010000412.1:0-1760 GCA_964517735.1 uncultured Pseudomonas sp. | reverse complement strand
TTACGCCCGACACAGGATATGATGCCCTGTCAAGCGTGACCGTCAGCGGCGACGGCTGCAGGCCCTGTTGCTGGTGATGCTGGTGCTGGCCGGTTGCGCCCTGCTGCCCTGGCAGGCATCCCGCGTATTGCAGGGGCTGCAGGCGGACCAGCAGCAGCGTCTGCAGCAGGTACAGGCCCAGCATGCCCGGCAGCTGGCGGCGCGTACCGAGCGCCAGCACCTTGAGCGCGACAGCCAGGCGCTGCAGGCGCATCTGCAGCGCCTGCAGCACGCCGAGGCCCGCCACGACCGGCTGCTCGCCGTGCTGGGCGAGGCCAGTCGGCACCGGCCGGATGGCGTGCACTTCGAGCGTCTGACCCTGCAGGATGATCGCCTGGAAATCCAGGCCCTGACCCGCTCGGCGAGCCAGGCGGCCCAGTGGCTGCGCCAGTTGCAGGATTCGCGCTGGCTGGCGGCGGCCAGGTGGCAGGAGAGTCGCCGCAAAGCAGAAGCGGCGCCACTGATGCAGCAGCTGCGCATGGAAATCCATCTGCCGGCAGCATGGCCGGCCCATGTGGCGGTGCAGCCATGAGGTGGCTGCCGCAGAACTGGCGACAGTCCCCGGAGCACTGGCCATGGCCCGCGCAGGGACTCGGTGCCTTGCTGCTCGGTGGCCTGCTGCTGCTGGCCACAGGTCCACTCTGGCTCAATGAGGCGCTGGGCGCATGGCGGGCCGCGTGCCTGGCGGAGGATGAGCTGCACCAGCAGGTGCAGGGCATGGCGCAGAGCAATGCCACGCTCGACGACTGGCGCGCACACCATCGTCAGCTGCTGGAAACCCTTGAAGGGCTGCAGCAGCGCCTGCCGGGTGAGGCGGAACTGCCAGCGGTGCTGGCGCGGCTTGAGCAGCTGGCGCAGGCGCAGGGTCTGCAGCTTCTGAAGGTTCAGGTGCTGGATGCCCAGTCCCGGGACACCCACCTCGAGCAGCCGCTGCAGGTACAGCTGCGCGGTGATTACCACAGCCTGACGCGCTGGCTGGCGGCGCTGGCCGAGCCGTCGCTCGGTCTGCATGCTACAGGCCTGAGTCTGCAGCCGGTTGCAGGTGAGGGGGAAGAGCTGGATATCCACCTGCAGCTGCTCAGCCAGCGGCGCTCCGGGGAGGTGCCATGATCGAGTGGCTGTGCCTGCTGCTGGGCAGCTGCCTGCAGCCGGCGTCCCTTCCGGTGGCGGCGGCACGCCCAGCCGCTGCCCCTCCACCCGCCCTGCAGGTCTATCAGCGACAGGCAGACGACCTCCCGGGCTCTGCGGCCAGTCCGTTTCAGCCGCCGGCACGCCAGCAGGTGGCAGCGAGCCCCGCTGCTGGCGTGCCGGGCGGTGAGGCAGCGTCGCGTGCTGCAGGCCTTCTGCAGGTCTGGCGACTGGCGGGGGTCTTGCAGGATACGGGCGGAGCGCGTGCCTTGCTGGAGCAAGGCGGGCGGTTTTATACCCTGACGCAGGGTGAAAGGCTGCCCGGCGAGATGGTGCGCATCAGCGCCATCGAGGCGGATCGACTGATCGTGCAGCACGAGGCTCTGGAGGGTTTACAGCAGCAGACGCTGCATCTGGGCATCGCCAGTGGAGGGCAGTGACACATGACAACGCCAGGACGCTGGGCCGGCAGAGGCCCCCTTGGACATGGCAAGACCTGCGCCAGCGTGTTGAGGCGGGCCGCTCTGCAGTGCCTCCCGCAGTGCCTGCGGGTGCTGCTGCAACAGGGCGAGATAGGCGCCGCGCCGACTGAT
>CAZFFB010000411.1:0-1761 GCA_964517735.1 uncultured Pseudomonas sp. | reverse complement strand
CTCACCACTGACCTGGAACAGCAGGAGCAGCTCGAAGCCGTCGGCGGCGCGGCTGCGGGCCTGTTCGGCCAGATGCTCATCGATGCGATTCTTCACCGCGATCAACAGACCCAGCACGATGAAGGCGCCCGGCGGCAGGATGGCCAGCAGCAAGCCCTGATAGTCGCCGCCAAAGACCTCAATGCGCCAGCTGGCGGCGATCGGGCCGAACAGCAGGTGCATGTCGGCCAGTAGGGTGCCGCTGCCGAGCAGCTCGCGGCTGGCGCCCAGCACCACCAGCACCAGACCGAAGCCGACCCCCATCATCAGGCCGTCGAAGGCCGAGCGGGCTACGCCATTCTTCGCCGCAAAGCCGTCGGCACGGCCAAGGATCACGCAGTTGGTGGTGATCAGCGGGATGAAGATGCCAAGGATCTGGTACAGCTCGTAGGTGAAGGCCTGCATCAGCAGTTCGGTGCAGGTAGTCAGCGCGGCGATGATCATCACAAAGGCCGGCAGGCGCACGGCGGTGTGGGTGACGCTGCGGATCAGCGAGACGGCCGCGTTCGAGCAGGTCAGCACCAGCAGGGTGGCCAGTGCCAGGCCCAGGGCATTGACCGTCGAGTTGCTGGTACCGAGCAGCGGGCACAGGCCGAGCAGCTGGATCAGCGCCGGGTTGTTCTTCCACAGGCCGTTGACGGCGATTTCGCGGTAGCTCTGGCTCATTGCGCGGACTCCTTGCTCGCAGCACCCGCTACAGCGAACAGCTCGCTGCGGTGGGCCTCGACGTATTGCAGGGCACGGTGCACCGCCTTGACCACCGCGCGCGGGGTGATGGTGGCACCGGCGAACTGGTCGAAGTCACCCTGATCCTTCTTGACAGCCCAGCCGGACTCGCCCGGATCCTCCAGCGACTTGCCGGCAAATGACAGCACCCAGGGGTTCTTGTTCAGCTCGATCTTGTCGCCCAGCCCCGGAGTTTCCCGGTGACTGAGTACGCGCACCCCGGCCAGCCGGCCATCGGCATGGACGCCGATCAGCAGGCGGATGCTGCCGCTGTAGCCATCCGGGGCGATGGCCTGCAGGATCACCGCGCTGGGGCGGCCCTCCTTGAGAGCCCGCCAGGCCGGCTGAGGCTGCGTGCTGCCCAGCAGGGCATCCTGCAGGGTGAAGGCGTTGTCGCTCAGGCGATTGTCATGACTTTGCGGTGGGAGGATTTCGGCAAGGATGCGGGTCTGCGCCGCCTGCTCGGCGGCGCTGATCCGCTCGGCCGTACCCAGGCGGGTCAGGGCGACAACACCGACGGTGACCACCGCAAACAGGCCCAGGATCAGGCTGTTGCGCAGCATCGAGCGGGGTATTTCCGGCAGCATGGCATCACTCTCCCAGCTTGAAGCCGCGCGTGGCGGCGCGATGGCCGTAAGTGCGCGGACGGGTGTAGTAGTCGATGGTCGGCGCAGCCAGGTTCATCAGCAGCACGGCAAAGGCCACGCCATCCGGATAGCCGCCCCAGGCGCGGATCACATAGGTCAGGATGCCGACCCCGGCACCGAACAGCAGGCGCCCGCGCAGGCTGGTAGCGCCCGAAACCGGGTCGGTGACGATGAAGAAGGCGCCGAACATGGCCGCCCCGCTCAGCAGGTGAAACAGCGGCGAGCCATTGCTGTCGGAGCCGCTGCCATTCCAGAACAGCAGGCTCATCACGAACAGTGCCGCCAGCATGCCGACCGGGGCATGCCAGGTGAAGACCCGCTTGTAAAGCAGCAGCAGCCCCCCGGCGAG
>CAZFFB010000410.1:0-1763 GCA_964517735.1 uncultured Pseudomonas sp. | reverse complement strand
GCTCGTTGAGCACCAGCGCAGCGTTGGCGGAAAACTTCAGCAGATGCGAGGACGGCGTGTCGCCCAGCGGCAGGAACCACTCCTCTCCCTGCAACAGCAGCGGGATCTTGTCCTGCGCGCCGGCCAGCGACAGGCGGGTTACGCCATTGCGCCCCGGCTCGAAGAGGGCAAAGCGCTCCCGGCCCTCGGCCCAGCGCGCCAGCTCATCCAGAGCGACCGGCTGCATGCCGAACAGCTGCTGCGGCACCTGCCCTTCGGGCAGCAGGCTCAAGGCCCCCGCGCAGTCGCCGCCAATCGCGCTGAGCAGGGCGAAATCCTCGTCCGCCATTCCCAGCCGGCGCACCAGCGCCTGTCGCGCGCCCTCTTCCGGCAGCAGGTTGGCAAACCAGCTGTGCGCCAGCCCCGTTTCGGCCGGGAACGGACTGCCACTCAGCGGCAGGCTGTTGGAGATCGCCATGCCGGGCAGCGGGGCGGCATAGGCAAAGCCCATCGAGCGCCCGTCGCCCCCCAGCCACAGCTCGCCGACCCGCTGCATGCCGCGCCAGACCTGCAGGCGCCCGCTCACCCCTCGCCTCCATCACGACGCTGCGCGTAGAGATCGATGCCCAGGGTCTGGCATACCTGCATGACCCGTCGCATCGAGCAGGTGTCGCGGCCGTTTTCCAGCTCGCTGAGAAAGCGCATGCTCACCCCGCACAACCCGGCCGCATCGGCCAGGCGCAGGCCCTGAGCCTTGCGCGTGGCGCGGATCAGCTGGCCGAGGTGCTCAAGCGAAACGAGAGGGGCTGGAGAGGTCATTTTCCCGATACGTAAAAAATGGCCTAACATCCGCCGGCACGTGAAGAATTTTCCCTAGAGGGAAAATATACGGACTCACCGGCCCTGAACAGCATTTTTTTACCTATCGGGAAAAAACCATAGTCAGCCCCCCGCACAGATATCCCCCACCCGCCAGATCTTCCAGCCGGGCACCTGCAGGTTGTCGATGGCGATACCTTGGCGGCGCTCGGGCCAGGCTGCTGCGATCTCGGCAATGACTTCGCCACCCGGCCCCTGCACTTCATGGCCGATGACCGGAGCGCGGTAGCCCTTGCGCTTGAGCAGGTCGAGATCGCCATGCACGGCAATATCCGAAAGTGCAAAAGCCTCATCCCATCCGCTGCGCTCGAGCTTACCGCCCTTGCGGCGCAGCTCGGTGATGGTCTGCATCTCGGTATGGCTGACGAAGATACCTTCGTGGTGGGGCTGCCGACGATGGCAGTCCTTGCACAGCACCTGCAGGTTTTCCGGGCGATTATCGCTCTTCACCCGATTGATGTGATGCGTGTGGCAGAGGTGCCGGTGACTGGACAGATCAACACCGCAATCGCTGCAGATATAACCAGCCTGCTCACGGGTGGCCTTGGAAATATCCGCCCAGTCGCTGGTGTAGCCGAAGCTGGTGTCCTCATTCCAGGCCTTGGGCGTGTACAGGAAGCAGGAGCTGTAGTCACTGAAGAACTCCTTGAGAGAAAACCTCCTGAAGGCCTCCCGCCGGGCGTGAAACTCCGTCGCTCCCCGATAGTTGAGCTTGCTCAGACAGTTCATGCAGACCTTCAGCTCGGCCTCGGCCTTACGCCCGGCTCCCCAGCCGCGCTGGTCTTCAATGTCAAAAACACCCGAGATCCGATTGGTTGCCACATAGCGCTGAAAGCGATTCCTCTGACGCATATCTTCCAGCGTCGAACAATGCGCCACATGGAAGCGGTTACCGTTCGCAGGAT
>CAZFFB010000409.1:0-1771 GCA_964517735.1 uncultured Pseudomonas sp. | reverse complement strand
CCTGCCCGGCGCTGCGTTTCACGCCGATCCCGCTGCGCAGCGCGGCGCCGCCGTACTCGCCGCACCGCAACGACCCACACCCGGGCGACAACCTCGGCCTGCTGATCGAGGACACCGTCACCGGCGGCACGCTGTTCTACGCTCCGGGCCTCGGCCAGGTGGACGGCGCGCTGCTGGAGTGGATGGGCCGCGCCGACTGCCTGCTGGTCGACGGCACCCTGTGGCGCGACGACGAGATGATCCACGCCGGCTGCGGCAGCAAGCTGGGCAGCGAGATGGGCCACCTGCCGCAGAGCGGCGAGGGCGGCATGCTCGAAGTGCTCGAACGCCTGCCCGAACCGCGCAAGGTGCTCATCCACATCAACAACACCAACCCGATCCTCGACGAGGACTCGCCCGAGCGCGCCGAGCTGGACGCCCGTGGCGTCGAGGTCGCCTGGGACGGCATGAGCATCGTGCTGTAAGGCGGATCGTAGGGTGGGTTGCAACCCACCAACCGGCCGCCAGGCGCGGCCGTGGCGACATCGATGGTGGGTTACGCCGCGTTGCGGCTGAACCACCCTGCGCCAGATGCCAGGCACCAGCAGAACAACAACGAGCCGCGCCGGTCGCGGCCACCCGAGGAGCCGTGATGACCCAGACTGCCATGAGCCCCGCCGAATTCGAGCAGGCGCTGCGCGCCAAGGGCGCCTACTACCACATCCACCACCCGTTCCACGTCGCCATGTACGAGGGCCGCGCCACGCGCGAGCAGATCCAGGGCTGGGTGGCCAACCGCTTCTACTACCAGGTGTGCATCCCGGTGAAGGACGCGGCGATCATGGCCAACTGCCCGGACCGCGACACCCGCCGGGAGTGGATCCAGCGCATCGTCGACCACGACGGCGCGCCGGGCGAGGAGGGCGGCATCGAGGCCTGGCTGCGCCTGGGCGAGGCGGTCGGCCTGGATCGCGCGCAGCTGCTGTCCCAGGAGCTGGTGCTGCCCGGCGTGCGCTTCGCGGTGGACGCCTACGTCAACTTCGCCCGCCGCGCCTTCTGGCAGGAAGCGGCGAGCAGCTCGCTGACCGAGCTGTTCGCCCCGCACATCCACCAGTCGCGCCTGGACGCCTGGCCGGCGCACTACCCGTGGATCGATCCGACCGGCTACGACTACTTCCGCAAGCGCCTCAAGGAAGCGCGCCGCGACGTCGAGCACGGCCTGCGCATCACCCTGGCGCACTACACCACCTGGCAGGCCCAGCAGCGCATGCTGGAGATCCTGCAGTTCAAGCTCGACGTGCTGTGGAGCATGCTCGACGCCATGAGCATGGCCTACGAGCTGGAGCGCCCGCCGTACCACACGGTCACCGCCGAGCGGGTCTGGCACCGGGGGATCGCGCTGTGAACGAGATACGCCACGAGCAGGTGCCGGTGCTGCGCCGCGGCTTCCGCTTCCAGTGGGAGCCGGTGCAGGACTGCCATGTGCTGCTCTATCCCGAGGGCATGATCAAGCTCAACGGCAGCGCCGGGGCGATCCTCGCCGAGGTCGACGGGGTGCGCAGCGTCGCCGCCATCGCCGCCGACCTGCAGGCGCGCTTCCCCGATGCCGAGGGCATCGCCGAGGACATCCTGGCTTTCCTGGAGGTGGCGCGTGAGCGTTTCTGGATCGAGTTTCGCTAAGCCGGAGCACGTGCCCGGCCCGCCGCTGTGGCTGCTGGCCGAGCTGACCTACCGCTGCCCGCTGCAGTGCCCGTACTGCTCCAATCCGCTGGACTTCGCCCGGCACCAGGAG
>CAZFFB010000408.1:0-1782 GCA_964517735.1 uncultured Pseudomonas sp. | reverse complement strand
CGAGACGGGCGTTACGTGGGTGTCTGATCCGGCACAGCTGACCGATATCAACTACTCAGGTAAGTCCAGCCGACCGCTGCCGGTGTCAATTAGGGTCACGTACATCCTGAACGGGGTGGAAGTCCCACCCGGGCAGGTACCCGGCAGCTCGGGCAGGCTTGAGATACGTCTCAGCCTGCATAACACCACGGTCCGCAGTCAGAAACTGCGTTACGGTGCATCCGGATCGCCGGGAGCATCCTCGCCCCTATCCGCGGACGTATGCGTCCCGATGATCGTGCAGATCAGCTCGGATGTGCCGCTGCCGTCGTGCAGGCACATCGATGCACCGGGCGCCACTACTGTGCTGGTGGGAAAGGACCTCAAGGTCAACTGGATGCTGTTCCCCGCGCCTGACGCATCGGTATCCCTGATTCTGGAGGGAGACGAGATGAGCCCGGCAGGGTTCGATGTGTCGATAATCCCTTCGATGCCGCCACTGTCTCAGCTGGATGTGGTCGATCAGCTTCGCAAGTTCGCCGCTGGCGCGGCGGCGCTGGATTCGGCTGTTCGGGAGGCCGAGAAGGGAGCTGCACAGCTAGCGGAGGGCCAGCACGGGCTGGAGATGGGCGTTATCGCGCTGGAGGATGGGCTGCGCGACCTGGCGCGTTTGGCAGATGCGCACTATCGAATAGCCAGAACGATGAATGACGGGCTCACGGGGCAGGTTACGCAGGCGCCGCTGCAGCTTGCGCAGCTAGCGGAGGCGGACCTTGCGGTCCTGACGCAGATTGCGGAAGGTGTGGGCTCAGTGGTGTCGATGCTGCCCGCGGATCTGCAGGGCGGCAATGCAGGGTTCGCTGAGCGTGTCGTATCCGCTGTGACGGAAGCTGACGCGGCAGCCCAGACCTTGTCCAGGGCGCTTGCCTCGCAGGCGCAGACAGTGGCGTCGGCCAAGTCGTCCAGCTCAGATGCTTTGGCAGCAGCCGAGGCATTGGCGCGGGCCAACCCGTCCATTGCCAAGTCGCCGGAATATGCGGCTCTGTCTGCTGCGCTGAAGAAGCAGGATGCGGCGGTGAACATGCTCAGCGCAGGCGGGAAAGTCGGGTTTTCGCAGGTGCCCTCCCTCCCGCAGTTGTCTGACACCGCCCGAGGATTGGCGTCGAACACGGCCAAGCTGAAGCTCGGCACCAACCTAGTCTCGGGGTACCTATCGCAGTCTGACGAGATGATCGCGCAGGCCATGCAGGCAGTGGCTGCACTCAATGCGGTGGTTTACGGCGGTGAAATCGAGGGCAATACGATACCGGGGATGGGTGTCCTGTGCGAAGGACTGAGGCAGATAGGTGCGGGGCTTGATGACGTAAAGCGTGGGACTGTGCTGCTGGCTGAGGGCGGCAGCGTGGACGGGGCGGAACTTCCTGGGATGGGAAGAGCCGTCGAGGGTCTTGCAGCGGCGTCGAGTGGCGTGGGCGCGATCCGGGGCGGGTGTGCGGAGCTTTCATCGGGGGCCAGGCAGCTTGCCGGGGGGCTGGCGCGCATGCGGAAGGAAGGCACGTCCCAGATGGCGACTGAACTCGGCAAGGGGCTGGCTGAGGCGGAAAAGGGGCAGGCGATATTGGCGGCCATGGCAGATCGTCTGGCAGGCTATGACAGCTTCATCGGCAAGCCGGACGGCGCTCTTGGCGAGGTCCGGTTCCTGCTGAAGATAAAAGCGGCCAAGTAAGGGAAGTGGATTGGGCAGAGGAGCAGTGGCTTGAGATGAAAACGACCAGCAAGAAGGGGGAAATATGCCGAGGGGCG
>CAZFFB010000407.1:0-1796 GCA_964517735.1 uncultured Pseudomonas sp. | reverse complement strand
AGATGGCGGTGGTGAAGGTGTCGTAGTTGAACACTGAGACCGCGCCAAAATCTGCGAGGGTTTCCATGATCGCCAGCGCAAGGCCAGCGCCGATCGCCGGGCGGGCCATCGGCAGGGCAACCCGCCAGAAGGCCTGCCAGGGCGACTGCCCGAGCACCCGCGCCGCCTCCATCAGACCGCGCCCCTGGGCGAGGAAGGCGCCGCGCGCCAGCAGGTAGACGTAGGGGTAGAACACCAGCACCAGCACCAGAATCACCCCGCCGGTGGAGCGCACCCTGGGCAGGCGCAGGTCACTGCCCAGCAGCTCGCGCAGCAGGCTCTGCACCGGCCCGGCAAAATCCAGCAGGCCGACAAAGACGAAGGCCAGCACATAGGCGGGGATGGCAAAGGGCAGCATCAGCGCCCAGTCCAGCCATTTGCGCCCGGGGAACTCGCACAGCGCGGTGAGCCAGGCCAGGCTGACGCCGAGCACGGTGACGCCGATGCCAACGCCGAGCACCAGGCTCAGGGTGTTGCCGAGCAGGCGCGGCAGCTGGGTGTCCCACAGGTGGCCCCAGATCTCGCCGTCCACCTCGCCCCAGCTCAGCAGCAGGACACTCAGGGGCAGCAGCACCAGGGCGGCGATGGCCGCAGCGATGGGGTCCCAGCGACGTTGGACGGAATGGACCCCGCGGACTCCTCGGCAGACGAGGGTGCCAGGCCACGGCCGGCACCCGCAACGGTGCGCCGCGGCGCGGCGCGGCGGGAAAACGAAAACGCCCCGGCACGGGCCGGGGCGTCGAGTATAACCGCTGGCAGGCGCGAATCAGTTCCAGCCGGCGCGATCCATCAGGCGGATAGCCTCGGCCTGACGCTTGCCCGCCACTTCCACCGGAATGGTGTCGGCCTTGAACTCACCCCAGGCAGCCACCTCGGCAGACGGCTTGACCTGCGGGTTGGCCGGGAACTCCTGATTGACGCCGGCGAACACCTCCTGAGCGGGCGGTGTGGTCATCCACTCCAGCAGCTTCTGCGCTGCGTCTGCGTTGGGTGCATGCCGGGTCACACCGGCACCGGCCAGGTTGACGTGCACGCCACGATCCGCCTGGTTCGGCCAGAACAGCGCCGCCTTGAGGTCCGGCTTCTGCTTTTGCAGACGACCGTAGTAGTAGGTGTTGACGATGCCCACGTCGCACTGGCCGGCATCGATGGCCTGAATCAGCGCCGTGTCATCGGCGAACGGATCGGTGGCCAGGTTGGCGACCCAGCCCTTGACCACCTGCTCGGCCTTCTCGGCGCCATGGGTCTCGATCAGGGTGGCGGTCAGCGACTGGTTGTAGACCTTTTTGCTCGAGCGCAGGCACAGGCGGCCGTTCCAGCGCTCATCGGCCAGCGCCTCGTAGGTGGACAGCTCTTGCGGCTTGACCCGCTCGGTGGAGTAGACGATGGTCCGTGCGCGCAGCGACAGGCCTGTCCAGCCACCCGTGCTGGAGCGGTACTGGCTGGGGATGTTGTCCTCGATGACCTTGGACTGCAGCGGCTTGAGCACGCCCATCTGCTCGGCCTGCCAGAGGTTGCCGGCATCCACGGTGATCAGCAGGTCGGCCGGGGTATTGGCACCTTCGGCCTTGAGACGGGCCAGCAGCGGCGCTTCCTTGTCGGTGATGAACTTGACCTTGACGCCGGTCTCGCGGGTGTACTGGTCGAACACCGGCTTGATCAGCTCATCGATCCGCGACGAATACACCACGACTTCATCAGCAGCCTGAACGGTACCGGCCAGGGTGGTCAGCGCCAGGGCTGCCAGGAGCTTGTTG
>CAZFFB010000406.1:0-1805 GCA_964517735.1 uncultured Pseudomonas sp. | reverse complement strand
CCGAGCTAGTTTTTCCGACCACCCCGGATAACAACGAGTCAGTAACACGCGGCGGGATCATGCTGGCTGGTGGCAGCGGTGACTACCTGCGCTTCTCGAATGGAGCACACGACTACATCACCTACAGCGCAGAGGGGCGAGGTGTGCTCAGTGAGGGAGTCGTCGTCGAGAAGAACGGCAAGCAGCTCGCAGCACTGAAGTGCAGCAGCTACGCGACCAACAAGATCTCCACCAATCTGCCGGATGGCATCCATGACGATGCCAAGCCGTTCTTCATCCCCTGACTGCTTGTGAGCAGACCAGCGTGGGCAGCCCGAAGGCCGCTCACGCTGGCCTGCCGTCACCGGGCATTTCTTTTTTTGCTTCTTCGGCCAACCCTTCCAGATCAGCCGTCCCGCGCCACCTCGAAGCCCACCACGCTGCGCTGCTCGCGGCTGAACTCCACGCCGATCAGGTGGATCGGCTCGCCTCGCGCCCGGTACTTCTCGGCATAGCCACGCTCGCGGATCTGCTGCAGCGCCTTGCCCTCGGGGACCAGCTCCACCACCTTGAACTCGAACAGGTAGACCTGGCCATTGAACAGTACGGCCATGTCGATGCGACCGAAGCTGGTGGCATCCTCAACCCGCACGTCCAGGCCCAAGGCCGCGAAGTGGCTGTAGAACACGCTGGCGTAGTAGCCCTCGTACTGGGCAATCGGATTGTTGCGATACCAGTCGTGGGGGATGCTGGCGAAGAACGTGCTGAACAGCTGCTGCAGCCCGGTGAAGTCGTTGCTGCGCAGCAGGCGATGCAGCGACATGCGCTGGCGGGCGACCGGCTGTCCCTCCGGCGACCAGGCCTTGAGCAGGCTGCCATGCAGGCTCTGACGCACTTCGCGGTTGGGATAGCGCAGGCGATAGAACCAGTTGCCGTCGAGGTTGATCTCCTCGTCGATGGTCAGATAGCCCGCCTGGAACATCAGCGCCTCGGTGGCGATATTGTCCACCTCGAAGGTCGACAGCAGCTCGGCATCGGTTTCCAGCTGTCCCAGCTCCGGCAGCCAGGCCTGACGGCGAGTGAGCAGCTCGATCAGGAAGGTCGGCGTTCCCGTTTCGAACCAGAACGGGCGGAACTCGCGCTCACGAAACAAGAGCAGCAAATCGAACGGGTTGTACACCGAGGTGCCGGTCCAGTTGTAGCCGTTGTACCACTGACGGACTTCCTCCCGATCCAGTCCGGCCAGCTCCGGAGCGAATACCGTATCCACGTCCTCATCGGTGTAGCCGCAGATGGCGGAATAGCCGGGTGACAGGGTGATGTCGCGCAGATTGTTCAGCCCCGAGAACAGACTGACCTTGCTGAACTTGGATACCCCGCTGAGCATGGCGAAGCGGATGTGCGCATCCTGCCCCTTGATCACCGAATAGAGGTTGCGCAGGCCATCGCGCATCTCGCGGGCCAGCTCGGCGTTGCCCAGATTGTCGAGAATCGGCTTGTCGTACTCATCGACCAGCACAACGACCCGCTGACCGTGGAGACGCTCGGTTTCACGGATCAGCTCGGCAAAGCGGCCAGGGATGTCTGCAGCCGTGAAGTCAGGTAACCCGAGTCGCTGGGCGTTGACCTGCAGCAGATCGTCGATGCGGGTATCCAGCGCCTGGCGACTGTTGACCACCCCGTCGGCAAAGCTGATGCGCACGACCGGAAAGCGCCGGCTCCAGTCCCACTGCCCATGCACCGCCAGTCCACGAAACAGCGCCTCGTTGCCCTCGAACAGCTCGGCCAGGGTATCGAGGAACAGACTCTTGCCGAAGCGCCGTGGG
>CAZFFB010000405.1:0-1824 GCA_964517735.1 uncultured Pseudomonas sp. | reverse complement strand
AGCTGTACCGCGCCTTCAACCAGATGGCCGAGGATGTCGAGCAGGCCGCCCGCGAGCGCGAGCTGATGCTGGCCGGGGTGTCCCATGACCTGCGCACCCCGCTGACCCGTCTGCGCCTGTCCCTTGAGCTGCTGGACAGCGACAACGAGCTGACCGAGGACATGGTCCGCGACATCGAGGACATGGACGCCATTCTCGATCAGTTCCTCGCCTTCATCCGCGATGGCCGCGATGAGCCGCTGGAGGTGCTCGATCTCAACGAGCTGATCCGCGAGGTGGCCGCGCCGCTCAACCAGAGCGAGGAGCGGGTGCGCTTGTGCCTTGAAACGCTGCCGGCCATCCCGCTGCGCCGGGTATCGTTCAAGCGCCTGCTGGCCAACCTGATGGAAAACGCCCTGCGCCATGGCGGCCACGCCGTGGAGGTCAGCTCCAGCCTCTCCGGGGGCACGGCCTCGCCCTATGTGGTGCTGAGCGTGCTGGACCGGGGGCCCGGGATCGATCCGGCCGATCTTGAAAACATCTTCAACCCGTTCATCCGCGGCGATCGGGCGCGCAGCAGCAAGGGCACGGGGCTTGGGCTGGCGATCGTCAAGCGCATCGCGGCCCAGCATGGTGGCAGTGTCGAGCTGCGCAACCGCGCCGGTGGCGGGGTCGAGGCGCGGGTGCGTCTGCCGCTGGGGCTGCTGCTGCCGCGGGATGCGGCGTGAGTGGCCCGGCCTCAGCCGCGCCCCTTGGTGCGGGTCTGGTGCGGGCGGGCGTGCTCTTCGATGTGCTGGATGATGATGTCGGCGACATTCTGCCCGGTGGTGGTCTCGATCCCTTCAAGGCCGGGCGAGGAGTTGACCTCCATGACCAGCGGGCCGTGATTGGAGCGCAGGATGTCCACCCCGGCGACGCCAAGACCCATCGCGCGGGCGGCGCGGATCGCGGTCATGCGCTCCTCGGGGGTGATCTTGATCAGGCTGGCGGAGCCGCCGCGGTGCAGGTTGGAGCGGAACTCGCCGGGCTTGGCCTGGCGCTTCATCGAGGCGATCACCTTGTTGCCGACCACGAAGCAGCGGATGTCGGCGCCGCCGGCCTCCTTGATGTACTCCTGGACCATGATGTTCTGCTTGAGGCCCATGAACGCTTCGATCACCGATTCGGCGGCCTTGTGCGTCTCGCAGAGCACCACGCCGATGCCCTGGGTGCCCTCCAGCACCTTGATCACCAGCGGCGCGCCGCCGACCATGTCGATCAGGTCGGGGATGTCGTCGGGGGAGTGGGCGAAGCCGGTCACCGGCAGGCCGATGCCCTTGCGCGACAAGAGCTGCAGCGAGCGCAGCTTGTCGCGCGAGCGGCTGATCGCCACCGACTCGTTGAGCGGGAACACGCCCATCATCTCGAACTGGCGCAGCACCGCGCAGCCGTAGAAGGTCACCGAGGCACCGATCCGCGGGATCACCGCATCAAAGCCCTCCAGCGCCTGGCCGCGGTAGTGGATCTGCGGCTTGTGGCTGGCGATGTTCATGTAGGCGCGCAGGGTGTCGATCACCTGCATCTCGTGCCCGCGGGCGCGACCGGCCTCGACCAGGCGGCGGGTGGAATACAGGCGCGGGTTGCGCGACAGCACGGCGATCTTCATCGGACACCTGATGGGGTTGTGGGCGCCGCCGCGTGCGGCAGTCCCTGAAGGTAGGAGAGAGCAGGATCGACCCGCAGATGGCCATCGACCAGGGCGCGGGCGCCAATCAGGGCCCGATAACGCATATGGCGGCGGCAGGTCAGGCTGATTTCGATGGGCCAGCAGCGCTGGCCGAGCACCAGCAGGGTGCAAATTACGTA
>CAZFFB010000404.1:0-1829 GCA_964517735.1 uncultured Pseudomonas sp. | reverse complement strand
GGTCGGTGAGGGCGCCGACCATCAGGTCGGCCATGCCGGTATCGCCCATGCGCGCACCGAAGCGCATCGCCGGCGAGGAGTAGGGCGCACGGCTCATGCTTTCCGCGCCGCCGGCCAGGGCGATGTCGCTGTCGCCGAGGAGGATGTTCTGCGCCGCGGTGACGATGGCCTGCAGGCCCGATCCGCACAGGCGGTTGAGGGTCAGCGCGGTGGAGCGCTCGGCAATGCCGCTGTTCAGGGCGATCAGGCGCGACAGGTACATGTCGACCGGCTCGGTATGGATGACGTTGCCGAACACCACCTGGTCGACCTCCTCACCGCTCAGTGCCGCGCGCTGCAGGGCTTCACGCGCCACCATGGTGCCGAGCTGGGTCGGGGAAAAGTCCTTGAGGCTGCCGCCGAAATCACCTATGGCGGTACGGGCGCCGCTGACGATGACCACGTCACGCACGGCCAGGGGATTGTTGATTTTTTTCATGCGTCTCTCCTGGTGCTATCCAGTCGCTGATTTGCCGCTTGTTGTGGCGCCAGCCCTTCCGGGGGGCTGGCTTGCGTGTGTCGTTTAGCGCTGCTCAAGAGGGCGCTTGCCGGCGGCGACCCGCTGCTCGAGCAGGGGCGCAGGCTTGAACCACCGCTCGCCATAGGCGCCGAGCTGTGCGCGGTACTGGCGGATGCCGTCGAGCACCCGTTCCAGGCCCAGCTGCTCGGCGTAGTGCAGCGGACCGCCCCGCCAGTCTGGGAAGCCGTAGCCGCAGGTCCAGACCAGATCGATATCGCCGGAGCGCAGGGCAATGCCCTCATCGAGGATCTGCAGGCCCTCGTTGATCAGCACGAGCAGGCAGCGCTCAAGGATCTCCTGGTCACTGATGGCGCGGCGGACAATGCCAAGCTCGGCGGCCAGCCGCTCGGCCATGGTCTGTACCTCGGGATCCTCGAGGCGCTCGCGTCCTTCATAGCGGTAGATGCCGCGGCCGCTTTTCTGGCCGTAGCGGCCCAGCGCGTACAGCTCGTCGGCCAGACGACAGTAACTAGGGTCTTCGGCCAGCACCGCGCGCATCGGGGTGCGGATCAGGTAGCCGACATCGATGCCGACCAGGTCGTACATGCTCAGCACGCCCATGTTGAAGCCAAAATCGGTCAGGACGCGGTCGATCTGTGGGGCATCGGCGCCTTCGAGCAGCAGGCGGTAGGCCTCGCGGGAATAGGGTTCGAGCATGCGGTTGCCGATGAAGCCATAGCACACCCCCGAGACCACCGGCAGCTTGCCGATCCGCCGGCCCAGGGTGAGGGCGGTGGCCAGTACATCCGGCGCGGTGGCCTTGCCGCGCACCACCTCCAGCAGGCGCATGACGTTGGCGGGGCTGAAGAAATGCAGGCCGAGCACATCCTGCGGGCGCTGGGTACAGGCGGCGATCTGGTCGATGTCCAGGGTCGAGGTGTTGCTGGCGAGGATCGCACCGGGCTTGCACACCGCATCGAGGGTGCTGAATACCCGGCGCTTGACGTCCATGCTCTCGAACACTGCCTCGATGACCAGATCGGCCTCGGCCAGATCGGCATAGTCGAGGGTGCCGGTCAGGCGCGCCATGCGCTGCTCGACCTCTGCCGCGCTCAGCTTGCCGCGCCGGGCGCTGATCTCGTAGTTGTTGCGAATCTGCGTCAGGCCGCGATCCAGCGCCTCCTGGCGCTGCTCGAGCAGCAGCACCGGCAGACCGAGATTGGCAAAGTTCATCGCGATGCCGCCGCCCATGGTGCCGGCGCCGATCACCGCCACCTGGGCAATCGGGCGCCGGGGCAAGGCGGCATCGATCCCCGGGACCTTGCCCGCC
>CAZFFB010000403.1:0-1849 GCA_964517735.1 uncultured Pseudomonas sp. | reverse complement strand
GTCTGCTATGCCAACACCTACCGGGTGCGCGGGCAGTTACCCTATCTGAGCCGCGAATTTTTCAGTCTGCTGGCGGAGCGGATGCCTGCATCGATCCGCGTGGTGCTGGCGCGCCAGCAGGGCCGGCCGGTGGCGATGGCGCTGTTTCTGGTCGGCGCTGGTGTGCTGTATGGTCGCTACTGGGGCTGTCTGGGCGACTTCGACCGTCTGCACTTTGAGACCTGTCTCTATCAGGGGCTGGAGCTGGCGCTGGCGCTTGGCGTGACGCGCTTCGATGCCGGTGCTCAGGGCGAGCACAAGCTGGTGCGGGGGTTCGAGCCGGTCATGACCCGCTCCTGGCATCATTTGCGCCACTCCGGACTGCACCGCGCAGTGGCGCAGTTCCTGGAGGAGGAGCGTGTGGCGGTCGAGGCCTACGCTGCACAGGCGCGCAGCGCATTGCCTTTCCGCCAGGCCTGAGGGGCGGGGCTCAGAGGCGCCGGGCGCTCTGGATCAGGATCGGCTCGGCGGGCACGTCGCGGTGCATGCCGCGAACCACGGTGCGTGCCCGGGCGATCTGGTCCACCACATCCATGCCGCGCACCACCTTGCCGAAGACCGCATAGCCGAAGCCGCGCTGGCCGTGATCGAGGAAGGCATTGTCGGCAAGGTTGATGAAGAACTGGCTGGTCGCACTGTTGATCTCGTTGGTGCGCGCCATGGCCAGGGTGCCCCGCACGTTGTGCAGGCCGTTGTTGGCTTCATTCTGGATTTCTGCGCCGGCGGGCTTTTGCTGCATGTCGGCCGTGAAGCCGCCCGTCTGCACCATGAAGCCTGGAATCACCCGATGGAACTGTACGCCGTCATAAAAACCGCGGTCGACGTAGCCCAGAAAGTTGTCCACGCTCAGTGGCGCACGCTCGGCGTCGAGTTCGACCTCGACCTCGCCAAGGCTGGTGGTCAGCAGGACACGGGGAGCTTCGCTGGCCAGCAGGGCGGTGGAAAACAGCAGGCTGCAGGCAGCAAGGATGACGTTCTTCAGCATGGTGGCGTTCCTCTGGAGGGGCAGTGGTGCGGACATGTTCGCACAGGGGCTTAGAGGTGGTCAGCCTGTCGATGTTCCCGGTAGTCGGTGCGCATGGCCACGGGCGGTGAGGCACTTTTTTCAGAGGCATGAAACGGGTATCTTCGCGCCCTTTTGCGGTATCGCCTGCCATGGGTTATCTGATCGTTGTCACCTTGCTCTGGGCCTTTTCTTTCAGCTTGATCGGCGAGTACCTCGCCGGACAGGTCGACAGCGATTTTGCCGTGCTCAGCCGTATCCTGCTGGCCGGGGCACTGTTCCTGCCGCTGACACGCTGGCGCGGGGTGGCGCCGCCCTTCATCGGCGGACTGCTGCTGGCTGGCATGCTGCAGTTCGGGCTGACTTATGTGTGTCTGTACCGCAGCTTTGCGCTGCTTACCGTGCCTGAGGTGCTGTTGTTCACGGTGCTGACGCCGCTGTACGTCACGCTGATCGATGATGCGCTGAGTCGCCGCTTCAATCCCTGGGCGCTGGTGGCGGCGCTGGTGGCGGTGCTGGGCGCAGTGATCATCCGCTATGACGCGGTGAGCAGCGACTTCCTGCTGGGCTTCCTGCTGCTGCAGGTTGCCAATGCCGCTTTTGCGGCCGGTCAGGTGATGTATCGCCAACTGGTGGCCCGCTATCCCTCGGACATTCCGCTGTATCGGCGTTTTGGCTACTTCTATCTGGGGGCGCTGATGGTGGCGTTGCCATCGTTCCTGCTGTTCGGCGATGCCTCGCGCCTGCCAAGTACGCCGCTGCAGTGGGGGGTGTTGCTGTGGCTGGGGATCGCTGCGTCGGGGCTTG
>CAZFFB010000402.1:0-1856 GCA_964517735.1 uncultured Pseudomonas sp. | reverse complement strand
AAGGCCGGCAACACCCAGCCCCGGCGCCTGCGCTGTGGCGCCTCTGCCCCGCTCATCGCCACGGCCTGGCAGCCTGCGGTGGGCGGCCCATGCTCATTGCGGCCACAGCCCGCGAATCCCGGCCACGCCCTGGGCGCCGGCCTGCCAGGCGCGTTCACGCTCCTCCGGGCCGAGGCCGCCGAGCAGGTAGACCGGCTGGTTGAAGCCGCGGATCAGCTCGGCGGCGCGCTCCCAGCCCAGCGGCGTGGCATCGGGATGGCTCTGCGTAGGCTGGATCGGCGACAGGGTGGCAAAGTCGACACCCAGCTGCGCGGCCAGCGCCAGTTCCTCGGCATTGTGGCAGGAGGCGGCCAGCCAGCGGCCGGAGGGTAGTGGGCGCGGTGCGCCGGCCAGCGCGCGCAGCTGCGCCGCGGTAAGGTGCCAGCCAGCCGCGGGGAAGTCCGCCGCCCAGGCCAGCGGGCCCTTGAGCAGCACGGCGGCGCGGCCGGCGCACAGCGCCAGCACCTCGTCGGCCAGCGCACGGTAGGCACTGGCCGAGAGCTGCGGGGCGCGCAGCTGCAGCAGGCGGGCGCCGGCCTCCAGCGCCCGCACGATGCCCTCGCGCAATGCGGCGGCGGGCTGATCGGCCGGGGTGATCAGGTAGTCGGTGGGCAGACACGCGGCAGTGACGATCGGCCGGTTGGCGGCGGGGAACTGGAAGTCGTCCAGCGCGCTCTCCTCCGCCCAGACCAGCGGCTGGCCTTCCATGCCGCGCGGCGTGCCGGCGAAGCCACTGACCTCCCAGACATCCAGCAGCACCGAGAGATCGGGGTAGTCGTGGCGCACCTCGATCAGCGGGCGGGCCTGCTCGACGCGAATACCCAGCTCCTCGTGCAGCTCGCGCGCCAGCGCAGCCGGCACCGCCTCGCCCGGCTCAACCTTGCCGCCGGGGAATTCCCACAGCCCGCCCTGGTGCTTGTCCGCCGGACGCTGCGCCAGCAGGATGCGTCCATCCGTGCCGCGGATCACCGCGGCCACCACATGCAATGCTTTCACGTTTTCGCTCTCCCCCAATGCACGAGGGCGTGCAGCACTCGCGCGCTGCACGCCCTCGGTCCTTCGCCGCCTGCCGATCAGGAACGGTACTCGGCGTTGATCCGCACGTACTCGTGGGACAGGTCGGTGGTCCAGATGGTCTCGCTGCAGTCGCCGCGGCCCAGCTCGATGCGGATGGCGATTTCCTCGCGGGCCATCACCGCCGCGCCCTGCTCCTCGGTGTAGGTCGCGGCGCGGCCGCCCTGGCGGGCGATGCACACATCGCCGAGGAACACGTCAATCAGGCTGACGTCCAGGTCCGGTACGCCGGCATAGCCGACTGCGGCGAGGATGCGCCCCCAGTTCGGGTCGGAGGCAAACAGTGCCGTCTTGATCAGCGGCGAGTGGGCCACGGCATAGCCGACGTCCAGACACTCCTGGTGATTGGCGCCGCCGTTGACCTCGACGGTAACGAACTTGGTGGCGCCCTCGCCGTCACGGACGATCGCCTGGGCGACCTCCATGAACACCTCGAACACCGCCTGCTTAAGCTGGGCGTACAGCTCGCCGGCCTTCTCGGTGACTTCCGGCAGGGCGGCCCGGCCGGTGGCGATCAGCATGCAGCAGTCGTTGGTCGAGGTGTCGCCGTCGATGGTGATGCGGTTGAACGACTTGTTGGCGGCGTCGCGCACCAGGTCCTGCAGCACCGGCTGGGCGACCTTGGCGTCGGTGGCGATGTAGCCGAGCATGGTGGCCATGTTCGGGCGGATCATCCCGGCGCCCTTGCTGATGCCGGTGACGGTGACGGTGACGCCGTCGTGCTGGAACTGGCGGCTGGCCCC
>CAZFFB010000401.1:0-1874 GCA_964517735.1 uncultured Pseudomonas sp. | reverse complement strand
ACGCGGGACGACGGCTGGCGCTTCCTGATCATCGGCCGCCGCCTGGAGCGCCTGCCTGCGCAGGCCGTCGACGACCTCGCCCTGCCCGACGCGGCCCTCGGCCTGTACGCCTGGGCGCTGATCAGCGACCACCAGCGGCAGACCTCGCAGCTGGTGTTCCACCCGAGCCTCGCCGCCGAGCGGCGCGCCGCGCTGATCGCCCTGTTCGAGGCCGAGCAGAGCGATCCCGCCGGCAACGACTTCCGCCTGCTGGCGCCGTTCGCCGCCGACCTCGACGCCGCGCAGTACCGCGCTGCCATCGAGCGCATCCAGGCCTACATCCGCGCCGGCGACTGCTACCAGGTCAACTTCACCCAGCGCTTCCAGGCGCCCTGCCAGGGCGATCCGTGGGGCGCCTACCGCCGTCTGCGCGAGGCCTGCCCGACGCCCTTCGCCGGCTACCTGGCGCTGGACCACGGCGCGATCCTCAGCCTGTCGCCGGAGCGCTTTCTCAGCGTCCGCCAGGGCCGGGTAGAGACCCGGCCGATCAAGGGCACCCGCCCGCGCGGCGCCACCGCGCAGGCGGACCGCGCCTTCGCCGCCGAGCTGGCCGCCAGCAGCAAGGACCGCGCCGAGAACCTGATGATCGTCGACCTGCTGCGCAACGACATCGGCCGCAGCTGCAAGATCGGCTCGGTGCAGGTGCCCGAGCTGTTCGCCCTGGAGAGCTACCCCAATGTGCATCATCTGGTCAGCGCCGTGACCGGCGAGCTGGCCGCAGGGCTGGATGCCTTCGACCTGCTGGCCGGCAGCTTCCCCGGTGGATCGATCACCGGCGCGCCGAAGATCCGCGCCATGCAGATCATCGACGAGCTGGAACCGACCCGCCGCGCGATCTACTGCGGCTCGCTGCTCTACCTCGACTGCCGCGGTGAGCTGGACAGCTCGATCTGCATCCGCACCGTGCTGGTGCGGGATGGCCGCGCCAGCTGCTGGGGCGGCGGCGGCATCGTCATGGACTCCGAGTGGCAGGCCGAATACGAGGAGTCGAAGACCAAGGTGCGGGTGCTGCTGCAGACCCTGGAAGCCGACCTCGACTGAACCCCGCGCGGCGCAAACTGCGCGGCACTCCCTGTCGCCCGCGCGCGCTACACGGCGCACTCGCCCCGCCTCCGTCGCATTGCAAAGACCCCCATGCCCAGTCTCAACCGCATCATCCTGATCGACAACGAGTTCGGCTACGTCGGCACCCTCAACGCCAAGATCCGCGAGAACGAGCTGGCCCAGGCGCAGGTCAGCGAACGGCTCAACGGCCTGGAACTGATCAGCTTCGAGGAGCTGGCCGAGGCCGCCGGCGAGCGGCGCGAACTGCGCCGCCTGCTGGTCGCCAACCTGCAGCGCACGGTCAGCGCCTGCACCCAGGAGCTGAGCATCGTCCAGGGCCGCCTGCTCGAGCTACTCGGCCGCTTCCGGCAGATCCGCGAGGCGGTGTCGGCCTACTTCTGCCAGGTCATCGACAGCGACCAGCCGCTCTCGGCGCTGCAATGGCGGGCACAGCAGGTGCTGCCCTAGGATGCGGAAAGCTGGCTGTACCAGGTGATCGGCGGCTACGAGGGCCTGCCCGAGGCGCACAAGCGCTGCTTCGAGCTGGACCCGCTCGGCGAGCCGGACCCGGTGTACTCCGGCAACTTCATCCTCCGCGACGTGCGCCTGGGACTGGCCTGATCACGCTCGGCGTACTACTCAGGCAGGCGCCGCGCACTCCAGCCAGGTGACCATCGCCGCCGGAATCAGGCGTTGCGCCAGGCGGGATCTTGCGCCAAGGCAGCGACCAGATAATCGATCATCACCCGCACCTTGGCCGGTGGACGGCGATCCGGCGGGTAGACGGCGTA
>CAZFFB010000400.1:0-1875 GCA_964517735.1 uncultured Pseudomonas sp. | reverse complement strand
AGCATGAGAACTTCAAGCGGGTGATCAGCTCCTGGGAGCGCGAATTCCTGCTCACCACCGTGTGAGCGGCGTCCCGGCATCGATTTTGCTGCACAGGCTACGCCGTGACTCACCTGCCTGTTGAGTGACGGCGCGCACCTTGCCAGACTGCGCCGGTGCGATGGCCAGGCCACCGGAGGGTGTGCGGATCGCTGGCGCACCGCTGTAATGACCCGCAATCGATCAGGAGAGACGCATGCCCATGTTTGCCAAGACCCTTCTCGCCACCGCCCTGACCGCCAGCCTGGTAAGCCTTGCCCAGGCCGAGGACAAGGTGGTGCACATCTACAACTGGTCCGATTACATCGCCGAGGACACCCTGGCCAACTTCGAGAAGGCCACCGGCATCAAGCCGGTCTATGACGTGTTCGACAGCAACGAGGTGCTGGAAGCCAAGCTGCTCTCCGGCGGCTCCGGCTATGACGTGGTGGTACCGTCCAACCAGTTCCTCGGCAAGCAGATCAAGGCCGGGGTGTTCCAGAAGCTGGACCGCAGCCAGCTGCCCAACTGGGAACACCTCAACCCCGACCTGCTCAAGGCGCTGGAGAACAGCGACCCGGGCAACCAGTACGCCTTCCCCTACCTGTGGGGCACCACCGGCATCGGCTACAACCCGGACAAGGTCAAGGCCGCACTGGGCGTTGACACGATCGACTCCTGGGATGTGGTGTTCAAGCCGGAGAACCTGGAGAAGCTCAAGGCCTGCGGCGTGGCGATGCTCGATGCCCCGCAGGAGATCATCGCCGCCGCCCTGCACTATCAGGGACTGGCCCCCAACCCGCAGAGCGCGGCTGACGTGGACAAGGCGGAGGAGCTGCTGATGAGCGTGCGCCCGCACGTCACCTACTTCCACTCCTCCAAGTACATCTCGGATCTGGCCAACGGCAACGTCTGCCTGGCGGTCGGCTGGTCCGGCGACATCTTCCAGGCCCAGGCACGCGCCGAGGAAGCCGGCGGCAACGTGCGGGTCGAGTACGTGATTCCCAAGGAAGGCGCCGCCGCCTTCTTCGACATGATGGCCATTCCGGCCGATGCCAAGAACGTCGAGGCCGCGCACCGCTTCCTCAACTACATCCTCACCCCCGAGGTCATTGCCCCGGTTTCCGACTACGTCTCCTACCCCAACGGCAACGCCAAGGCCACGCCGCTGGTCTCCGAGGAAATCCGCAACAACCCGGGCATCTACCCGGATGCGCAGACGCAGCAGAAGCTCTACACCTTCGCCGAGATCAACCCGCAGGTGCAGCGCGCGCTGACCCGCAGCTGGACGCGCATCAAGTCCGGTCGCTGAACCGCTGTCGCCAGGGCATGGCGGGCTGACGAAATGCCGGCTTTTTTGCGCATCCAGCCCTACGCAGGCGCGCCGCACAATGGCAACATGCGCAGCCCGCCGGAACGGCTCCCCGTACCCGCCCGGCCCGCGATTCCCGCCCGGGGATGACCCAGGTACCGCCCACCGCCGCACGCCCTGACCGGCATGCGGCGGTGTGCTGTCTGCCCCTTGGCAGACCCTTCGACATTGGGAGTGTGTGATGGCGATAGTCTCCAGTGCCAACAAGAAACCCCCGGCCGGCAGTGCGCCTGCGCGGGATGTGCTGGTCCGCATCGAGCGAGTCAGCAAGCAGTTCGACGAGACCGTGGCGGTCGATGACGTCTCGCTGAGCATCCACAAGGGCGAGATCTTCGCCCTGCTCGGCGGCTCGGGCTCGGGCAAGTCGACCCTCTTGCGCATGCTCGCCGGCTTCGAGCGGCCGACCGAGGGGCGCATCTTTCTCGATGGTCAGGACATCACCGACCTGCCGCCCTACGAGCGGCCGATCAACATGATGTTCCAGT
>CAZFFB010000399.1:0-1876 GCA_964517735.1 uncultured Pseudomonas sp. | reverse complement strand
GCGCCAGGGCGCCGAAGAAGGTGCCGATATAAGGGGTGTTGAGGACGCTGAAAGCCTGCTCCTCACCCTGGGCCCGGAACAGTGCCCCTTGCTCACCGGCGATCAGCAGCGCATCGCCGTCGATCTGCAGCTGATAGAGGTGTTTGCCGCGCGGATTGGGAATCCGCCCGACCAGCGACTGCCAGCTCTGGCCACCATCGACGGTGTACAGGGCGATGCCGTAGGCACCGATCACATAACCGCGCAGCTCATCGCGAAAACGCACGGCCAGAAACGGCTTGTCCGGGCCATCAGTGACCAGGTATTCGGCACTGCGCAGCTCGGCTGCCGCGCCCGGCTCACCGGCCTCGCTGCGCCGCTTGGCATCATCACGAATGATCAGCGCCGCCTGGCTGCCATCGAGCTGGCGCTGCCAGGTTTCGCCGCCGTCACGGCTGTGCAGCACCACGCCGCTGTGACCGACGGCCCAGCCGTGGCTAGCGGAGATAAAGTGCACATCGGTCAGCGCCACGCTGACCGGAACGCTACTGGCCTGGCGCCAGCTGCGCCCGGCATCGTCGGAGAGCAGCACCGTTCCGCGCTCACCAACCGCCACCAGGCGGCTGCCGGCGCGGCTGACGGCCAGTTGCAGGCTGCTGAGGGCGCGCGCGCTTTCCAGCGCAGGACGATCCAGAGGATCCGGTACCGTGGCCGCCGTGCTGGCCAGTACCGTGCCGCTCAGACAAGCCAGGGAGAACATGGCGGCGGCCAAGGCCGGCCGGCGCAATGAAATGGGCACATGCATGGTACGTACTCGAATCGGTCCCCCTCCGCCGCTGCGCCGCTACCGGCTCGCCAGCGGGGAGGGAAAGTCGTGAGAGGGAACTCCGGCACCGCGCCCGGGGCGACGGTGCCGGTATTGCCGCAGGGCGCGTGACTCAGCGCACGCCCTCGGCGGCGACCGCATCGCCGGTCCAGTGGGTCTCAGGCTTGCGCGGCACGATCTTGAAGGTGGCCTCGTTGAGCGACTGGGTGGTGCTCATGGTGTTGGCCTGCAGGTTGAAGATGTGTGCGGGCTTGAGCGCCAGCATCGGGGTGGCCGGCAGCACGAACGGGGTGATCTGCGCGGTACGCCACAGCTTGCCTTCGCTGTCGAAGCCATCGATCAGCAGGACCATCCAGGAGTCCTCGTCGAAGTAGTACTTGCGCTTGGGCACGGCATGGCGCTTGCCGCTGGCCACGGTAGCTTCCACTTCCCAGACGCGGTGCAGCTCCCAGCGCACCTTGGCGGGGTTGAGGTGGTGCTTGCCGTAGGCCTCGTCCAGCGACGCGGTGACCACTTCGTTGGCGTTGTAGGGCACGTACATTTCCTTCTTGCCGACCAGCTTCCAGTCGAAGCGGTCGATATGGCCCATCAGCCCCTGCACTTCGTCGAAGTAGTTGGCACCGGAGGCCACGAAGTCCGGCGTGTCGTAGGCCACGGTCGGAGCGCGGCGCACACGGCGCTGGCCGACCAGATACTGCCAGGCCTGACGCGACTGCTTGACGTCGATGCTGTCGCGGAACACCAGCGATTCACCGGCCTTGAACGGCGGCGCGATGGTGGCAAAGCGCTGCAGCCAGTACTCGCCGCTCCAGCTGCTGGCGGTCCCGTCCTTGTAGTAGTACGGATACTGGTTGTACTGATCGTTTTCCGTCGCCAGGGTGCGCGAGCCATCGGCGGTCAGCACGATGTTCTTGAAGTTGGCCACCTCGGTGGACTCGTTCTCCACCCGCAGCAGGTGGTTCCAGGCCACCTCGACCCCGGTCTTGGGAATCGGGAACGGGATGCCGCCGTAGCAGCCGGTCAGCGACAGGCCGTTGTCCTTGGTCTGGCACTCGGTGGCGTTCTTCAGGG
>CAZFFB010000398.1:0-1886 GCA_964517735.1 uncultured Pseudomonas sp. | reverse complement strand
GCCGAGCCGCTGGTGCGGGAAAGCCGCCGGGTGCGGGTCACCGGTGTGGTGGAGTAAGGCATGAATGCCAGCAAACGTGCGGAGATCTTCCGCCGCCTGCAGGAAGACAACCCTGAGCCGCGTACCGAACTGGCCTACTCCAGCACCTTCGAGCTGCTGGTGGCGGTGATCCTCTCCGCCCAGGCCACGGATGTCGGCGTCAACAAGGCCACGGCGCGGCTGTTCCCGGTCGCCAACACCCCCGAGGCGATCCTCGCTCTGGGCGTCGAGGGCCTCGAGCAGTACATCAGGACCATCGGCCTGTACCGCAGCAAGGCGAAGAATGTCATCGAGACCTGCCGCCTGCTGATCGAGAAGCATGGTAGTGTGGTGCCCGATACCCGCGAGGCGCTGGAGGCGCTGCCAGGCGTCGGGCGCAAGACCGCCAACGTGGTGCTCAATACCGCCTTCCGCCAGCCGGCCATGGCGGTGGATACGCACATCTTCCGCGTCAGTAATCGCACCGGCATCGCCCCGGGCAAGACCGTGCTGGAGGTGGAGAAGAAGCTGGTCAGGTTCGTGCCCAAAGCCTATCTGCTCGACGCCCACCACTGGCTGATCCTGCATGGCCGCTATGTGTGCAAGGCCCGCAAGCCGCAGTGCGGCAGTTGCCGGATCGAGGATCTGTGCGAATACAAGGGCAAGACGTCAGACGATTGAGCTGATTGCCAAAAGGCCCGGCGCTCGATAAAGAAAATCTTTTTTACCCTCCAGAAATTTGCCGCTATAAGAAGCGCGAAACGGTCTTCTGTTTTCTGGAGCAACGGTCATGACCCAAGCCAAAACCGATCTCGACCTTGAAGAAGATTTCATCGCCGATGAGCAGGACGACAGCGATGCCCGCACCGACAGCCCGGCCAGCAAGAACAGCAGCCTGGTCAAGCGCCGGGTGATCGACAACCTGCTTGAGGAGCGTCGCCTGAAAAGGCAGCTTGCCGAATACGACTACGACCTTTGAGTACCAGACAGCAAAAAGCCCCGCGATGCGGGGCTTTTTGCTACTGGGCAGCGCCCGCTCAAGGCGCTTCCTTGCGGAAGAACAGCGTCACCTGACCAAGCTCAAAGCCGAATTTGGTCATGAATGAGCGGTTGGCCATGGTGCGCTCGTCCAGCAGGTACATCCAGTCATCAAAGTCGACATGGTAGACCTTGCCATCGACCGGCAGACTCAGCACATAGCGCCAGCGCAGCGCATTGCCAGCCACCTCGCCGCGCGCCTCACCGACCACATCATCGGCGCTGCCACGCCAGCGGCCCGGGCCGTCCGGATGCAGGGTCCAGACCCGGCGCTGGGTGCTGCCATCGCTGTAGGTGAAGCGCTCGTCAAGGATCAGCCGCTCTCCTTCCATGCGGCCGTCGATCGCCACATGAAAACGCTTGATCACCTCTCCCGAGCGTTTCTGGAACATGCCCCAGGCATCGACACGCCCGGCAAAGTAGCTGGGCAGATCCAGCGTCGGCTGTTCGCTGCGATAGTGTTCGACATCGATCTGGCCGCAGCTGGCCAGCAGCAGGCACAGCGGCAGGAGCAGTTTTTTCAGCATGGCAAAGTCCTCGAAGACGGGCCGTCAGCGATCGGTGCTGCCCAGCAGCTGGGCGCGCAGTTGCGGGTTGCGGGTGCGTGGGTCAAGCCAGATGGCGAAAAACGCCCGAGCGAACTGGGCATCCTCCACCGTGTGCTGCAGGCGGGTGCCGGCATAGAAGCGCGCGCCGCTGCCCGGCAGGTACACACCGGTGATCTGCGCGCCCGGACGGACATCGATAAAGGCCTGCTGCATGTGGGCCTGCCAGCTGGCCAGCTGCTGCTCGCTGACCTGTGTGCCGAGCAGGCGGCGGATCTCCCGCTT
>CAZFFB010000397.1:0-1886 GCA_964517735.1 uncultured Pseudomonas sp. | reverse complement strand
GGCTGGAGGCCAGCACATTGGCCTTGTCCACCGAGCACAGCTTCTTGTTGCGCACCATGGCCATGTCGAAACCGACCTTGGCGATGCGGCGGATCTCGCTCTCGCTGTAGGGCAGGGTGTCGTAGGCCATGCGCTCGCCGTTCTCCAGCACCTTGCTCTCGCGCGGCTGGCCGAAGTAGATGCCGCCGGTCAGCTCGCGGACGATGAGGATGTCCAGGCCGGCGACGATTTCCGGCTTGAGGCTGGAGGCCGCGGCCAGCTGCGGGTAAAGCAGCGCCGGGCGCAGGTTGCCGAACAGGCCCAGCTGCGAGCGGATCTTCAGCAGGCCGCGCTCGGGGCGGATCGCCGGGTCGATGGTGTCCCACTTCGGACCGCCGACGGCGCCGAGCAGGATGGCGTCGGCGGCGCGGGCGCGCTCCAGGGTCTCGTCGGCCAGCGGCACGCCGTACTTGTCGACGGCAGCGCCGCCCAGTTCGTCGTAGCTCAGCTCGAAGCCCAGCTGGTACTTGTCGTTGGCGACTTCCAGCACCTTGACCGCTTCGGCGACGATTTCCGGACCGATACCGTCGCCCGGGAGAACCAGAATCTGCTTGCTCATTGCATCCCTCTATCTTCTGTAGGGTGGATAACGGCCAGCGGCCTTATCCACCGGAACTCTGTGGTGGAAAACGCTGCGCGGTTTTCCACCCTGCGCATGTTCTCGCTTACTTGATCGCGCCGAACAGCCAGGGGCTGCTCTGCTGGTGCTTGGCCTCGAAGGCGCGGATCGCGTCGGCGTCCTGCAGGGTCAGACCGATGTCGTCCAGACCGTTGAGCAGGCAGTGCTTGCGGAACGGGTCGATCTCGAAGCTCAGCACCTTGCCGTCCGGACGGGTCACGGTCTGTGCGGCCAGGTCGACGGTCAGCTGGTAGCCCTCGGTCGCCTCGCACTGCTGGAACAGCTCGTCGACTTCGGCCTCCGCCAGGAGGATCGGCAGCAGGCCGTTCTTGAAGCTGTTGTTGAAGAAGATGTCGGCGTAGCTCGGCGCGATGATGGTGCGGAAGCCGTATTCCTCGAGCGCCCACGGGGCGTGCTCGCGGCTTGATCCGCAGCCGAAGTTCTCGCGGGCCAGCAGCACGCTGGCGCCCTGGTAGCGCGGGAAATTCAGCACGAAGTCCCGGTTGACCGGACGCTGCGAGCAGTCCTGGTTCGGCTGGCCGACGTCCAGGTAGCGCCACTCGTCGAACAGGTTGGGACCGAAGCCGGTGCGCTTGATCGACTTGAGAAACTGCTTGGGAATGATCTGGTCGGTGTCGACGTTGGCGCGATCCAGCGGGCAGACCAGGCCGGTGTGTTGGGTAAAGGCTTTCATTCAGGCAATCCTCAGTTCAGCAGCTCGCGCACATCGACGAAGTGACCGGTCACCGCGGCGGCGGCGGCCATGGCCGGGCTGACCAGGTGGGTACGGCCACCGGCGCCCTGACGGCCCTCGAAGTTGCGGTTGGAGGTGGAAGCGCAGTGCTCGCCGCTCTCCAGGCGGTCCGGGTTCATCGCCAGGCACATGGAGCAGCCCGGCTCGCGCCACTCGAAACCGGCTTCGATAAAGATCTTGTCGAGACCTTCGGCTTCCGCCTGCTGCTTGACCAGGCCCGAACCGGGCACTACCAGCGCCTGAATCACGTTGGCGGCAACTTTACGACCTTTGGCCACCTCGGCGGCAGAACGCAAGTCCTCAATGCGCGAGTTGGTGCAGGAACCGATAAATACACGATCCAGCTTGATGTCGGTGATCGCCTGATTGGCGGCCAGCCCCATGTACTTGAGCGCACGCTCGATGGAGTTTTTCTTGACCGGATCGCTCTCTTTGGCCGGATCAGGCACATTGGCATCGACCGGCAATACCATC
>CAZFFB010000396.1:0-1897 GCA_964517735.1 uncultured Pseudomonas sp. | reverse complement strand
TATCAACCACCACCGCACCACCCCGCCCATCCGTCTGCACGACCGCGTGCCCTCCCCGCGCACTCTGGGCGTGCCGTACAGCGTGCTGCCGCTCGCCTCGATGGTCGAGGCTTTCATGCAGACGCTGGCACCGGTATTCGAGGGCCTGGGGCGCGATACCACCGAGGAGAATCTGCAGGCGCGCTGTCGCGGCACGCTGCTGATGGCGATCTCCAACAAGAAGGGCTATCTGGTGCTGACCACCGGCAACAAGAGCGAGGTGGCGGTCGGTTATTGCACGCTGTACGGCGACATGGCTGGTGGTTTTGATGTGCTCAAGGATGTGCCCAAGACGCTGGTGTTCCGCCTCTGCCAGTACCGCAACAGCCTGGCCGGCGAGGTGATCCCGCAGCGGGTCATCGATCGTCCGCCGTCGGCTGAACTTGCGCCGGATCAGAAGGACGAGGACTCGCTGGCGCCCTATCCGGTGCTGGACGAGATCCTGCGCCTGTATGTCGAGGAAGATCTGTCGGCCGAGGCCATCATCGCGTGTGGCTTCGAGGCGGCCACGGTGCGCAAGATCCTGCGTCTGGTCGATCTCAATGAATACAAGCGTCGTCAGGCGGCGATCGGGCCGCGGATTACCCAGCGTGCTTTTGGCCGCGATCGGCGCTATCCGATCACCTCACGCTGGCCGCTCGGCGACTGAAACGCGCCGACAAAAAAGGGGAGACTCGCCGGAGTCTCCCCTGTGTCTTTCGTGCCTGTGGCGGGATCAGTCGAGCAGACCGAAGCTCAGGCGGCTCCACCAGGAGCGTGGTGCCTTGGTGTCGGCGGCCTCGCGGGGGGCGTCCAGATCCTTGGGCAGTGCGTCGAGGGCATCGCGATAGAGGCGCTCCATGTCCTGACTGGCGCGGGTTTCACCCGGTGGCAGCGGTGCATCGCTCTCCAGAAGGCCCAGGGTCGCCTGGCTCAGCCAGGAGCGGGTGTCGGCCTCCTGTTCGCTCGGTACGAACTGTCCGCTGGCCAGCGAGGCGTGGTCAGGATGATTGAGCTGCAGGGTTGCAAGGGTGCGGGCGGCGGGCTCTTCAAGGCCGGTGCGAAGATAGGCCTCGGTCATGATCGCCAGGCCGTCAGCCACGGCGGGAGTCTGCTGGAAGTTTTCCACCACGTAGCGGCCGCGGTTGGCAGCTGCTACATAAGCCTCGCGCTTGAGGTAGTAGCGGGCCACGTGAATCTCATAGGCAGCCAGCAGGTTGCGCAGATCGATCATCCGCGCCTTGGCATCGGGTGCATAGCGACTGTCTGGATAGCGGGAAACCAGCTGGGCGAACTCGTTGAAGGAGTCACGGGCAGCACCCGGGTCGCGCTTGGTCATGTCCAGCGGCAAAAAGCGCGCCAGCAGGCCGCGGTCGCGGTCAAAGGAGGCCAGACCCTTCATGTACCAGGCGTAATCCGCATTCGGATGCTGGGGGTGCAGACGGATAAAGCGCTCGGCAGCGGCACGCGCCGCCTCTGGTTCCTGATTCTTGTAGTAGGCATAGGTCAGTTCGAGCTGCGCCTGCTCGGCATAACGACCGAAGGGGTAGCGCGACTCCAGTGCCTTGAGGGTATCGACGGCCAGGGTGTAGCTGCGGTTGTCGAGGCGCGTCTGCGCCTGGCGGTACAGCTCGGTTTCGCTCAGCGACTCATCGATGGGCTGTTTCGAGGCGCAGGCAGTGCTCAGCGCGAGGGTGGCAATCAGCAGCAGGTGTTTCACTTGCATGGCGCGTGGATTCCCCGGGGCCGGGTGCGTGGTAGGGACCGGCCTGTTATGATGAGCACCCCGGATTTTCCGGGGAAAATTTCGCCGTATTTAACCACAAGCCGCTAGCCGAAACCAAAGCTGTCCGGCCCTCCTGCGATACCCTTCATGCCC
>CAZFFB010000395.1:0-1903 GCA_964517735.1 uncultured Pseudomonas sp. | reverse complement strand
GTGTGCCCAATGCGGTCTCCTTATGGCAATGCGCTAAGTTCATTCACGACAACCAGGCCGCCCGCGGCGCTGCCCGTGATACCCGCGGCCAGATTGGTTGCATCGGCGGCGGAGTAGACGACCTTGAACGGCAGGCTGATGGTGTTATTGCCGTCCACGTCCTCCAGCTCGGGCACGTCCGTGTAAACGATGGCCGCCGAGAAATACAGGCTGTGCTTGCTGTACGTGCCGCTGGTCGTGACGGCTGGGCCGGTGCCGATGACTGAACAATATGGAGGTAGCGTGAACGCATTGCAAGGTATCGATGGTGAGCTGGAATGGACCCAGGCGGCCCGTCCGGAGTGCGATGTCGGACAGATCCGCATCAAGGTGGCGGCAGCCGGTCTTAACCGTGCCGACCTTCTGCAGCGCAATGGGCTCTACCCGCCGCCGCCCGGCGTCAGCGAGGTGCTGGGCCTTGAATGCGCGGGCGTGGTCAGTGAGGCCGGCCCTGGCAGCCGCTGGCGGGTGGGTGATCGGGTCTGCGCGCTGCTGGCCGGGGGCGGCATGGCTGAGGAAGTGGTAGTGGATGCCCGCCACGCCCTGCCGATCCCTGAGGGGTTGTCGCTGCTGGAGGCGGCGGTGATTCCCGAGGTCTATGCCACCGCCTGGCTCAACCTGTTCCAGCTGGGTGCCCTGCAGCCGGGCGAGCGGGTGCTGCTGCACGCCGGCGCCAGTGGTGTCGGCTCGGCGGGCATCCAGCTGTGCAAGGCGTTCGGCAGTCCCTGCTGGGTCAGTGTCGGCTCGCGCGAGCGTCTGGCCTACTGCGAGTCCCTGGGCGCCGAGGGGGGCGTGGTGCGCGGTGATGATCTGGATGCACTGCGCGATTTCGCACCCTTTGATGTGATCCTCGATCCGGTCGGTGCCAGCTATGGCGAGCTCAACCTGAAGATCCTCGGTCAGGATGGGCGCTGGGTGGTCATCGGCCTGATGGGCGGACGCAAGGCGCAGCTGGATCTGGCACTGTTGCTGGGCAAGCGCATCCAGATGACCGGTTCGACCCTGCGCAATCGCGATGCCGACTTCAAGGCGCGCCTGATGGCCGATCTTGAGCAGTTTGTCTGGCCGCTGTTTGCCGAGGGGCGTCTCAAGCCCCAGCTCGAGCGCCGCTATCATGTGCGCGATGCCGAGGCGGCCTTTGAGGTGCTGGCCAGCAACGAGGTACAGGGCAAGGTCGTGCTGGTGGTGGATGAGGCGCTGGCGCAGGGCGCTGCGTGACCTGAACGGCGGGTGGCGCGGCTGACAGCACGCTGTCTCCGCTCTCGCCACCCGCTCCCGACAGATCCATCCGCGCGGGCAGGATCTTCGAAAATCAGATGTGTGGCCTTATTGCCAGTGCAGGATGCTCCAGCCGCGCTGCAGGGCCTCTTGATGCAGTAGCGCATCCGGATTGACCACGCGCGGATGGGCCACACGGCTCAACAGCGGCAGGTCGTTGCAGGAGTCGGACTAGAAGTACGCCCCTTCCAGCGATTCATTGTGCTCTGCCGCCCACGCCTCAAGGCAGGTGATCTTGCCCTCGCGCGCGCAGGGCGTGCCCTGCAGGGCGCCGCTGTAGTGGCCATGTTGCAGCGCAAGCGCAGTGCCCAGCACATCATCGATCCGCAGCCGCTCGGCGATCGCCTCGACCAGAAAGGTGGGCGTGGCGGAAATCACCAGGACCCGATCACCGTGCTGGCGATGTTCGGCCACCGGCTGGGCTGGTTTTCCATGGCGACGCAAAGCTGGGTCGAACTGGTGCTGTCGCTGCCGGTGGTGTTCTGGACCGGCTGGCCCTTCATCGTGCGCGGCTGGCAATCCGTGGTGCACCGCAGCCCCAACATGTGGACGTTGATCGCCCTGGGCACGTTGGCGGCTTTCGTCT
>CAZFFB010000394.1:0-1906 GCA_964517735.1 uncultured Pseudomonas sp. | reverse complement strand
GCCATGGCCTGCGGGTTCCTATGGCTACCCATGTGAAACGTCAACAGGCCCTAGGCGAGGATCTGAAAACGCAACCCTATGGTCAGCGCAGGTAACCAGGTGGAAGATTTCGCCGGCGAAGTCTTGGCGATGAGGGCATGATTCGATCTTGGATACATATACAATATCCGATAACTGCCAGACCCGGATATTGTATATACTGCGCAGACAGTGCCATCCCAAGGCTTATTTTGCCGGATCGGCGCCTTGTTCATTTCTGCCAGGATGCTGCGTCATGTCCAGTCTGCCGGTGCCGCTGTTTGAAACTTACGCCCGCTTCATCGAGTTGAATTTCCTGGGTCTGCAATCCGAGCTGCCGCTGGTGCGCGAATGGCTGCAGGCTTTGCCTGACGCCCTGCAGGCGCCTCACGGGTACTTGGCCGTGCGGGGGTTTCTCAAGTCCTATGCCGGCAACGAAGCCACATACAACTCCTACCGCACCCATGTGGAACGGCTGCTGCTCTGGTCGCTGCTGGTTGCCGGCAAGCCACTGCTGGAGCTGCGTCGTCGTGACGCCGAGGCCTTCATGGAGTTCTGCCTCAAGCCACCACGGGAATGGATCGGCCCGGTGGTCAAGTCGCGCTTCACCCGGGTTGGTGGACGCAAGCGTCTTGAGTCGGACAGCTGGCAGATCAATCCGCTGTGGCGACCGTTCAGCTACAGCATACCCAAGCGCGATCGCGCGCTCGGGCTCGATGAGCTCCAGTCCGCCGAGCAGCGCCCCTATCGCATGTCCCAGGGCTCGGTGGCCCAGGTATTTGCGGTCTGCGGCAGCTTCTTCCAGCACGCGATCGATGAAGGTCTGACCGAGGTCAACCCATTCCGGGCCATCCGACAGAAATCCGTCTACAAGCAGCGCAATACCCTGGATGTCGCCGGACGTTCGTTGACCCCGCTGCAGTGGAATTACGTGCTTGAATGCGCCGAGCAGATGGCCGATGAAGACGCGCGGCATGAGCGGACGCTGTTCATCCTCGCCACGCTGTTTGCCATGTATCTGCGGGTCTCCGACCTGGTCGGGCGCGACAACTGGCAGCCGAGCATGGGCGATTTTCGCCGCGACAGCATGGGCAACTGGTGGTTCCACGTGGTTGGCAAGGGCAACAAGGCCGCTAAAATCAGCGTGCGCGATGACTACATCCAGCATTATATGACCCGCTATCGCCGCCACCTGAACCTGCCCCCACTGCCCTCACCCCAGGAAACTCGGCCGCTGCTGAGCACCCTGGATGGCCGCGCAGGGCTTTCCGATCGGCATATCCGCCTGCTGCTGCAGGAGGTCTTCGATCGCAGTCTGGCCCGGATGGTCAGCGAGGGCTGGAGCGAGGATGAAGTCGATCAGCTGCGCTCGGCCTCACTGCACTGGTTGCGTCACACCTCGGCTACCTTCGACGCCCCCCGGCGGGACATGAAGGATCTGCAGGCTGATCTGCGTCACAACAGCCTGAGCACCACACAGAATACCTATTACAACAGCCTCGACGAGCAGCGCGCCCATTCGGTCAAGCACCTGCGCCTCAAGGACTGAACAGTGTGCTGTCGGTCAGTTGCGGGGGGCGTATCGTCGTGCAGGTGGGCGCTGAACTGCTGCAGTTGTTCGTAGCCTATGCCGCTCAGGTACTCAAGTGGAACGGTGAAGACCACCCCACGACTGCTCAGGGTCAGCTCAAGCTCGCTATCCAGTCGCTCGAGTACGCGGTGGGCCAGGTGCTGTTCCAGGACAAAGATCAGTACTGACTGACTGCCTTCATAGGTCAGCCCCAGGAAAGTCTTCTTTTCTCTGGCGCCCATGCAGCGGGCATCGAGAATGGTGACGCCGCCCGCACCGGCGCGACGGGCTACATCGATCGCCTGCTCTTCCAGGCTG
>CAZFFB010000393.1:0-1917 GCA_964517735.1 uncultured Pseudomonas sp. | reverse complement strand
TTTGTGTGGCAGCCCGCGCATCTCGCCTATCGGCAGGACGCGGGCACGCGCGCGCGCCGCGCCCATTTCCATCAGTTCGATGTCGCCGCGCACCGGGGCGGCATACAGCTTGCGGCCGATGATCGACACCAGCGACATCCCGATCAGCGCCAGCAGCACACCACCCCCCACCAGCGCCCAGATCCGGCAGGCCTGATACAGAACGCGGCCCAGAAGGCCGCGTTGCAGTTCCTGGCCGCCTTCGAAGGAAAGCGATTCGGCCATGATGAATTACCGGTTCTGGGACTGGGCAGCGGCCAGGTCGCGAACGCCCTGCAGCAGGGCGGCGCCATCGATTCCCTTGGCGGAGACTTCCTTGATCCAGTTCTGCCCCACAGGCTCGGCAGCCTTCTGCATGGCGGCATAGTTGTCGGCGCTGATCTCGACGATCTGCTCGGCCGGGGTGGCCTTGATGGACTCTTCCATCTGACGATCCCAGACCGTGCTGATCAACTCGTTCAGGGCATCACCGCTGTTGCGCTCGAGGATTTCCTGCAGATCCTTGGGCAGGCTGTCGAACTTCTTCGGGTTCATCAGCATGGTCAGTACGGTGTTGCTGAGAGCCGGGGCGCCGGCGGGCGAGGCGCTGTGGTAGTTGGTGACCTCGTCGATCTTCACGTCACGGATGGTGCTCCAGGTGAACAGCACCCCGTCGATCACCCCCTTGGACAGCGACTCGGTCATCTGCGGCGGCGGCATGCTCACCGGCGCCGCACCCAGCGACTCGACCAGCAGCGAGGACGCACGGTTGGAGGCGCGCAGTTTCATGCCCTTGAGATCCGCAAGGCTGGTGATCGCCTTGCTGCGGGTATGAAAGCCCATGCCGCCATCACCGTGCATGGACAGCACCTTGTAGCCCTTGAAGTCATCCTTGGCGTACTGCTGGTAGAAGTTCCAGATGATCGGGTCGCTGTTGCGCGAGCCATAGGGCATCAGGAACGGCTGCTCGAGCACCTCGATGCGCGGGAACTTGCCCGGCGAGTAGGACGGCGCGGTCCAGACGATATCGGCCACACCGTTGCGCACCATGTCCGCCAGCTTGGCGGGCGTGCCACCCAGCTGCATCGACGGGTAGATCTGGCACTGCAGGCGGCCGGCGGATTCTTCCTTGAGCTTGGCGCACCACGGCTCGAACATCTGGGTATGCTGGTACGAGGTAGACGGCAGGAAGTGACCGAACTTGAGGGTATGGGTCTCGGCAGCCTGCAGAGAGGAGGCGCAGCCAATGGCGGCGACCAGCGCAGCCAGCTTGAGGCGTTTCATAGGGGTGCTCCCGAATTATTCTTGTAACGGCTTTAGGGCTCTGCGGCTCTGATCAGCACGCGGGCATCGCGGGGACGAGCCAACGCCTCGAGCATACCCAAAAAGGGATACAGTTCAAGAAAAAATATCCCGCTTCCAGTATCTCTTTTGTACCCGCATGCAATGACCCTCCACACTTCTTGTTCCGCTAAAGAAGCCTAAAAATCAGCAAATACAGCGAAAAAACTGCAATATCGGCCCTCACGGCAAAAAGGCGACCATAAAAGTGATACATGAAGCCACAGACAGACGGCATGCCTATTGGACATATTGCCTAGCCCGCCTCCTACCGCCAGCCGCACCGGACGCTTTGCTAGAATCGCCACCCATCGCGACCCACCCCGGAGTGCCTTCATGAGCGAACCGATCCGCCTCACCCAGTACAGCCACGGCGCCGGCTGCGGCTGCAAGATTTCCCCCAAGGTGCTGGAGGTGATCCTCGCCGGCAGCGGCGCGCAGAACCTCGACCCCAAGTTGTGGGTCGGCAACGCCTCGCGCGACGACGCGGCGGTCTATGCGCTGGATGAAGAGCGCGGGGTGGTCTCCACCACCGACTTCTTCATGCCGATCGTCGAT
>CAZFFB010000392.1:0-1917 GCA_964517735.1 uncultured Pseudomonas sp. | reverse complement strand
TCGAGGAAGGCCTCTTCATGATGCAGCAGCCACTCGCCGTGACCGATGGCGATCACATCGTTGTGGAAGGCGCCGGCCTCGATGGCCGCCGGATGCTGGCGGGCGAACACCACCGCCGCCTCGTCCAGGCCATGCAGGCGGGCCACGGCGCGGCTGGCCGCGAGACTCTGGCGGGCCGGCAGATGGGTTGCCGGCGGGCCGGCATCGCGCCCGTAGACGAACAGCTGCACCCCCGGCGCCGCCGGGCGCACGCTCAGGCGGATATGGTTGGCTGCGCCTTCATCGCCCAGCGCCGGATGGGCCGGCAGCGGCGCGTGATGGACAAAATGGCACGGATCGGCGAACAGCTGCTGCAAAAGCGCCGCCGTGGCCGGCGCCTCCAGGCTGCGGTGCAGCAGGCTGCACAGGTTGGCCGGGGTGAAATGCACTCGCCCATCGGGGCTGTCGGCACTCGGGCAGACGGTCGCCGCGTTGGCCACCCACATGCTCGAAGCCGAGGCACAGGCGGCCAGCAGCTCGGGAGCCTGCGCCGCCGCAGCGGCCAGCACTGCGGCGTCGCTGCCAGTGAAGCCGAGACGGCGCAGGGTGGCCAGATCGGGACGCGCCAGCGGCGGCAGCACGCCCTGCACGAAGCCCAGTTCCAGCAGCCGGCGCATCTTCGCCAGCCCCTGCAGGGCGGCGGCACGCGGATCGGCCCGCTGATGGCGGCTGTGCTGCGAGGCGAAATTGCCAGGGGCGAGCCCGGCGTAGTTGTGGGTCGGGCCGATCAGCCCGTCGAAATTGACCGCACGCACACTCACAGCATCAGCCCCGGCGGCAGGCTGGCAGGCAGCAGCGGCTGCCCGGCTTCCAGCGAGGCGACCGGGTAGGCGCAGTAGTCGGCGGCATACCAGGCACTCGGCCGGTGGTTGCCGGAAGCGCCAATGCCACCGAACGGTGCGCTGCTGGCCGCTCCGGTCAGCGGACGGTTCCAGTTGACGATGCCGGCGCGGCTGTGCAACAGGAACTGCGCGTAGCGCTCCTGCGAGGTGGAGATCAGCCCGGCGGCCAGGCCGAAGCGCGTGGCGTTGGCCTCGGCCAGCGCGGCATCGAAGTCGCGGTAGCGGATCACCTGCAGCAGCGGGCCGAAGTATTCCTCGTCGGGCCGCCCGGCCACGGCGCTGACATCGAGGATGCCCGGCGTCAGCAGCGCGCTGCCCGGCTCCAGCCGGCGCATGGCCAGCAGCGGCGTGGCGCCACGGGCCAGCAGCATGGCCTGGGCTTCGAGCAACTGCCCGGCTGCTGCGGGAGAGATCACCGCGCCCATGAAGGGTGCCGGCTCGGCATCGAAACGGCCGACCCGCAGACGGCTGGCGACCTCGACCAGCCGCGCCAGCAGGCGCTCGCCCCAGGCACCCTCGGGCACCAGCAGGCGCCGCGCGCAGGTGCAGCGCTGGCCGGCAGAGAGGAAGGCGCTCTGCACGATGCACAGCACCGCGGCATCCAGATCAGCGACCTCCTCGACCAGCAGCGGGTTGTTGCCGCCCATCTCCAGGGCGAGGATCTTCTGCGGCGTCTGGGCGAACTGGCGGTGCAGGGCCAGGCCCGTGGCGCTGGAGCCGGTGAACAGCAGCCCGTCCAGATCCGGCTCGGCGGCCAGCGCCGCGCCGGTCTCGCGCCCGCCCTGCAGCAGGTTGAGCACGCCCGGCGGCAGACCGGCGTCGTGCCAGCAGCGCACGGTCAGCTCGGCCACCGCCGGGGTCTGCTCGCTGGGCTTGAACAGCACGCAGTTGCCGGCCAGCAGCGCCGGGACGATATGCCCGTTGGGCAGGTGACCGGGAAAGTTGTAGGGGCCGAACACCGCCAGCACGCCGTGCGGACGGTGGCGCAGCACGCTCTGCGCGTCGCCCAGCGGTGCGCTGCGCTCGCCGGCGCGCT
>CAZFFB010000391.1:0-1919 GCA_964517735.1 uncultured Pseudomonas sp. | reverse complement strand
GAATCGAACCGCCGACACGGGGATTTTCAATCCCCTGCTCTACCAACTGAGCTACCTGGGCAACAACGGGCAGCATTAAACCGCCAATCCCGTTGCCACGTCAACCGCTGCCGAGAAAAAAAGCGGTTTTTTCAGGCACTTGGCGGGACATAGCCTTCGGCCTGGGCGTATTCCTCACCGCTGAGGAACTTGTCCATCTCGGTCTGGATGAACTTGCGATCCTCGGCGTTCATCATGTTCAGGCGGCGCTCGTTGATCAGCATGGTCTGATGCTTCTGCCATTCATCCCAGGCCTTTTTCGACACATGCTGGAAGATGTCCTCGCCCTTGGGGCCGGGGTAGGGCGGGCGGTCAAGGCCCTGGAGTTCTTCCTGGTACTTGCGGCAGATCACCATGCGGGTCATAGCGGCTCTCCTGTAGCGGGAGTGAGGTGCAGGGATGCGCGTTCGAGCAGTTTCTTGACCGGTGCGGCCAGGCCCAGACGCGGCGGGTTGGCGAGCTTATACCAGAGCCAGTCGCCTTCGGCCACGCATGCGCCGCTGGGGATGGCCTCGATCAGTGCGGCCTCGATATGCAGCTGGAAGTGGCTGAAGGTGTGCGTCAGCCGGGCCAGGGGCTGCCGCGTGCCCAGCTGCAGGCCGTGCTGCGCGGCCAGCTGCTGCAGGGCCGCGTGCTGTGCCGGGGCAAGTTCCGGCAGGCTCCAGAGTCCGCCCCACAGCCCGCTGGAGGGGCGGCGGTAGAGCAGGATGGCACCCTGGCCGTCGTGCAGCAGCGGCATCTGCGTATATTTTTGCGGCAGCACCTTGCGCGGTTTGGGCTGGGGGAAGTCCCGCTCGCGGCCCAGGGCATGGGCACGGCAGTCGCTGGCCAGCGGGCAGAGCAGGCAGCTGGGCTTGCTGCGCGTGCACAAGGTGGCGCCCAGATCCATCATCGCCTGGGTGTAGTGGTTGACCCGCACCATTGGGGTGAGGCGCTCGGCGGCGGCCCACAGGCGTGCCGCCACGGCGCTCTCGCCGGGGTAGCCGGGTTCGGCCAGGTAGCGGGCCAGCACGCGCTTGACGTTGCCATCAAGGATCGGTGCGCGCAGGCCCATGCTGATGCTGGCAATGGCGCCGGCGGTGGAGCGGCCGATGCCGGGCAGCTCGGCCAGCGCCTGCACCGAGCGCGGGAACTCACCGCCGTGGTGATCCACCACCTGACGGGCCGCACGGTGCAGGTTGCGGGCGCGGCTGTAGTAGCCCAGCCCGGTCCACAGGTGCAGCACCTCATCCTCGCTGGCGGCCGCCAGCGCCTGTACGTCCGGGAAGGCGGCCATGAAGCGCGGGTAGTAGCCCAGCACCGTGGCCACCGGGGTCTGCTGCAGCATGATTTCCGACACCCACACCCGGTAGGGGGTGATGTGCTGCTGCCAGGGCAGGTCGTGGCGGCCGTGGCGATCGAACCAGGCGAGCACGCGCTCGGCAAAGTCGTCGGTTTGTGGCGCTGTGGGGAGCATGGGATCAGTCATTCTGCGGTGTCCTAGCGGCGGAACAGCCCGCGCAGGGCGTCCTTGAGTTCCGGGCTGAGCTTGTCGCCGAGCTTTTCGTCCAGTTTGTCCTCGAGCTTTTCCTCGAGCCGGCTGCCGGCCAGCTGGCGGGCGATGTCGGCCAGGCCGTCGCTGTCCAGACGGCAGGCCCGCGCGCCCAGCTCCAGCGGGCCGCGGCAGTGCAGCGGCCAGGCGATGCCGACATAGCGCGGATTGACCTGGCAGGCCGGGTCGGGCATGGCGCGCTGATCGCCCTCAAGGGTCACGCCCAGCCGGTAATCAAGGCCCAGCACCCGCAGGTCGATGGCGCCTGCGCCCTTGACGGTCAGGCCCGGTACGCGGGCCAGCAGATCGTCGTTACGGGCCACGCCATCCTGCAGACGCAGGCTGGCGC
>CAZFFB010000390.1:0-1935 GCA_964517735.1 uncultured Pseudomonas sp. | reverse complement strand
CGCCTGAAGGAAATCGTCCTGCGCCGCAGTTTCCATCGCCGCCATCGCGCGCTGGATCATCTGTCGTTCAGCGTGGCCAGCGGCGAGACCCTGGGCATTCTCGGTCGCAACGGTGCCGGCAAGTCGACCCTGCTCAAGCTGCTCAACGGGGTGCTGCTGCCCGACCACGGGCAGATTCGCGTCAATGGCCGGGTCACCGGCCTGCTGGAGCTGGGTACAGGCTTTGACCCCAACCTCAGCGGTGCGCAGAACATCGTCGGCAACGGCTTGCTGCTGGGCATGACCCGCGAGCAGATCGAGGCGCGCCGCGAGGCGATCATCGCCTTCTCCGAGCTGGGCCCGTTCATCGAGGAGCCGATCCGTACCTATTCCTCGGGCATGACCATGCGCCTGGCCTTTGCCATCGCCATTCATGCCGACCCGGATATCTTCCTGATCGATGAGGCGCTGTCGGTCGGTGATGGCCATTTCCAGCAAAAGTGCATGCGCCGCATCAAGGAGTTTCGCGCCCGTGGCGGCTCGATCATCTTCGTCTCCCACGACCTCAACGCGGTGAAGATGATCTGCGACCGCGCGATCGTCCTGAGCGAGGGGCGGATCGTCGCCGATGACGTGCCGGAGAATGCCGTCAACCTCTACAACCAGCTGCTGGCCGGTGATGACGAGGAGGGCGGCGAGCGGCCGGTCAGCGAGGGCTACGGCACGCTGGAGGCGCGCATCGAGCAGATCACCTTTGCCGGTGAAGGCTCGGGCAGTGCCATGCTGGCCAGTGGCGACACCGCGCAGCTGGATGTCGACATCAGCGCCCGGGTGGCGCTGGAGGATGTCTCCCTGGGCCTGATGATTCGTGACCGCTTCGGCCAGGACATCTACGGGACCAACAGTCATTACCTGGGCTACCCGCTGGCGCTGGCCGCCGGCGAGCGGCGCCGGTTGCGCTACCGCTTCCCGATGCGCCTGGCGCCCGGCAAGTACACCCTGACTCTGGCGCTGCACGATGGTGCCGACCACACCCGCCGCTGCTTCCACTGGCGCGACAATGCCCTGAGCTTCGAGGTGGCGGGCATTCAGCGCGGCTTCTTTGGCGGGGTGTGTGATCTGTCCGCCACCCTGGAGGATCTCGACCTCTGCAGCACCTCTGTTCGCCAGCAGGAGCCGATATGCTGATCCCCAATAACCCCGAGATCGACTTTGCCGAGCTGAACCGGCGCATTGCCGAGGAGGCTGCCCGTTACCGGGCCAGCCCCGCCCGTGCCGCGCCGTTGCCGGTGTTTGCCCCCAGCAGTGCGCCGCCTCCCACGCTGCCAGACAGCTGGGAAGCGCTGATTGTGCTGGAGGATGAAGCGCTGGTCAGCGGTGCTTACAGTTATCTGCTGGGCCGTCTGGCGAGCGCTGAGGAGGTGCAGCAGGGGCTGGCGCAGCTCTGGGGCGGGCTGGACAAGTTCGAATGGCTCGCCGCGCTGCGCTACAGTGCCGAGGGCCTGGCCCACGGGGCCGCGGTGCATGGCTTGCGCCGGGCACGTCTCAAGGTACGCCTGCGCGCCATTCCGCTGCTCGGCCGGCTGCTGCTCAGTGCCTATGCCAGCCTGAATGCTGAAGCCCGCGAGCGGCATTACCGGGCGCGCTTCACCCTGCAGCAGCGCCAGCAGGCCCAGTTGCAGGCCCAGGTGGCTCAGCTGCAACACCTGCTGGAGCAGCAGGTGCAGCAGCTGGCCAGCCTGCAGGCCCTGCAGGCTCCGCAGGTGGTCCCGCCGGTCAGCCCCCCTGCGGTGCCGGCGGCGCTGGCGGCTATCCCTGAGAGGTTCTATCGAGCCTTCGAAGACCGCTTTCGCGGTGACGAGGCGACCCTGCGCGAGCGGCTTGCCTACTACCTGCCGCTGCTTGCCGAGGTGGCGCCGCTGCAGCAGGGCCTGCCGCTGGTGGATATCGGTTGCG
>CAZFFB010000389.1:0-1957 GCA_964517735.1 uncultured Pseudomonas sp. | reverse complement strand
GGCGAGTTCAAGGTGATGGGCATGGCGCCCTACGGCGACGCCGCCAAGTACGACTTCTCGCGCCTGGCGAAATTCGAGAACGGCGAGCTGACCATCAACACCGACTACGCCAACGTCATCGGCTTCCGCCGCTACAAGGAAAACGGCAAGGGCTACTACTTCTCGCCCAAGCTGATCGAGTGGCTGGGCCCCAAGCGCGAAGGCGACATCGCCGACGACCCGTACATCCACTACGCCGCCGCCATGCAGGCGCTGTTCGAGAAGCTGGCGCTGGAGATGATGGACTACTACCTGGGCGACATCATCAAGCAGACCGGCAAGATCGCCTTCGCCGGCGGCTGCGCGCTGAACGTCAAGCTCAACCAGAAGATCATCGCCCGTGACGAAGTGAAAGAGCTGTTCGTCCAGCCGGCCTCCGGCGACGCCGGCACCGCGGTGGGCGCCGCCGCCTACGTGTCGGTGGCCCGCGGCGTGCCGGTGGAGAAGATGGAACACGTCTACCTCGGCCCGGCCTACTCCAACGAGGACGTGATCGCCGCCTGCGCCCGTCATCCCAACGCGCCGAAGTGGCAGCGCATCGACAACACGGCCCGGCGCATCGCCAAGATCATGGCCGATGGCAACCCGGTGGCCTGGTTCCAGGGCCGCATGGAGTTCGGCCCGCGCGCGCTGGGCGGGCGCTCGATCATCGGCTGCCCGAGCGTGCCGGGCGTCGCCGACCGCATCAACGAGCAGATCAAGTTCCGTGAGCGCTGGCGGCCGTTCTGCCCGTCGATGCTCGATACCGTGGCGCCGCAGATGCTCAAGGTCGACCACCCGAGCCCGTTCATGACCTTTACCTTCGAGGTGAATGATGAGTGGAAGGAGCGCGTGCCCGAGGTGGTCCACGAGGACGGCACCTCGCGCGCCCAGGTGCTGGAGCGCCGGCACAACCCGCGCTGGTACGAGCTGATGCTGGAGCTGGAGAAGCTCACCGGCAATGGCGTGTCGCTGAACACCTCGCTGAACCGCCGCGGTGAGCCGATGATCTGCTCGCCGACCGACGCGCTGAACATGTTCTATGGCTCAGATCTGCGCTACCTGATCATGGAAGACGTGCTGGTGGTGAAGGACGGGATGGACTGGTATGACGCCGTCTGAGACGCGGACCACCGAACAGCCGTGGGTGCTGCAGTTCTGCCACGGCTATGACGGTCCGTTCCTTGATTGCGCGCGCCAGTACGCCGTGCTGTTCAAGGACACGCCGTACAAGGTGTGCACCGTCTACCTGACCGGCGAACCGAGTGCGGAGGCCGAGCGTGGCTCGGCCTCCGACGAGGTGATATTCCTCGGCTATGACAGCAAGGACGTGCGCGGCCTCAAGCTCGGCGCCATGCGCCGGCTGCGCGAGATAGTCGCCGGTCGTGACTTCCGCTTGTGCATCGCCCACCGCTTCAAGCCGATCTACATCGCCCTGCTGGCCACCCGCTTGCCGGTGGTCGGCGTGCACCATGCCTTTGGCGTGTACCAGCGGCGCATGCGCCGCTGGTTCATCAATCGTTTCCGCTCCCGCCTGCTGCTGCTTGGCGTTTCCAATGCGGTGCGCGACGAGATGCGTAGTCATCTGCCGGGCTGGGAGCCTGAGCGCATCGAAACCCTGTACAACCGCATCGACGTGGCGGCGGTGCAGGCCGAACAGGTTGCCCGTGAGCAGGCTCGCGAGGTGCTGGGGTTGCCGCAGGAGGCCTGGGTGGTCGGCAATGTCGGCCGCCTGCACCCGGACAAGGACCAGGCTACCCTGATCCGCGGTTTTGCCCAGGCGCTGCCGCAGCTGCCCACCGGCAGCCTGCTGGCGATCATGGGCACTGGCCGCCTGGAATCGTCGCTCAAGGCGCTGGCCGTGGAGCTGGGTGTCAGCGAGCGGGTGCGCTTTGCAAGCACCAGCCACGCAAAAAGCGAGCCTATCACCGCGTTGCCT
>CAZFFB010000388.1:0-1963 GCA_964517735.1 uncultured Pseudomonas sp. | reverse complement strand
TCTTCGGGCCGGGCCTTGAGCGTCAGGTGCGCATCGAGGGGCGGGTGGAGCGGGTGACGCCGGAGGAGTCCGATGCCTACTTCCAGGTGCGTCCGCTGGGCAGCCGTCTGGGCGCCTGGGCCTCGCCCCAGAGCCGGGTGATTGCCGATCGTGATGTGCTGGAGCAGCTGCTGGAGCAGACGCGCCAGCGCTTCATGGAAACCGCGCCCCATTGCCCCGCGCACTGGGGTGGCTATCGTCTGGTGCCTGAGCGTATCGAGTTCTGGCAGGGGCGCCCGAGCCGTCTGCACGATCGTCTGGACTACCGCCTGCAGGATGGACACTGGCAGCGCCAGCGCCTGGCACCCTGAGCGCAGCAGGCTCAGGCCTGCGGGCCACGCAGAGGTCCCCTGCTCGATGGCCGGAGGCGTCGATACCGCCGCCCATGGCAGTCAAGGCCGGCTACAGTGGTCACAATGATGATCAGATAATCCACGTCGAGCTCCTGTGATCTGCACTCACCCTGGCAGATTGCAGTGGCGCGGCAACGTGTCGGAGGGCTGCAGCCTGCCGGCCCCTTTCAAGGAGTATGACCATGCGCAAGACAGCCCTGTATACCACGCTCTCCCTTGCCCTTTTGGCCGTAGGTGGCTGTGCCTCGACCCTCGATGGGCAGACCTACTCCCGCGAGGAGGCCCGCCAGGTACAGACGGTGCGTACCGGCACCATCGTCTCGCTGCGCCCGGTACAGATCGAGGGCACCAAGACGCCGATTGGCGGTGGGGCCGGTGCCATCGTCGGCGGCATCGGTGGCAGCACCATTGGTGGCGGCCGTGGCAGCGCGGTCGCGGCGGTGATCGGTGCGGTGGCCGGTGGCCTGCTTGGCGCGGCGGCCGAGGAGGGCATGACCCGCACCCAGGGGGTGGAGATCACGGTGCGCGAAGATGACGGCGTGATGCGCTCCTACGTGCAGGAAGTCAGCCCCAATCAGGTGTTTCGGGTCGGCGAGCGGGTGCGCGTCCTGACCGTCAATGGCACCAGCCGCGTAGCCCATTGAGGGCGTCCATCTTCGGCCTCGCCCGGTGTGGGCGGGGCCGATAGCTTTTTTCATTAAAACCTTTGCAAAGATTTCATCGCACTCAAGTGCATCATCTGGTTATATGCTGCCCGGCATTCCGGACTGCGCCCGTGCGCGGCAGACACCTGCGCGCGGTGTCGTCAGACGCCGGGCATGGATCTTGCTAGGCTGCGCACGACAGCCACAGCCGCCACATAACGGGGCGGTGAAGAAGACACAAGGGGATTTCGATGACGCTTGCGCTGCTGATCGCGCTACCGCTTCTAGGTACGCTGCTGCCGCTGCTGACCGAGCGCTACGGTCGTTCGCTGTGTGCGGCGGCCACTGCGCTGGCACCGCTGGCAGGCCTTGTGCTGCTGCTTGGGCAGTGCAGCCGGGTATTTGCTGGCGAGGTGCTGCTGCTGCGCTGGGAGTGGCTGGCCAGCATTGGCCTGAACTTCAGCCTGCGCCTTGACGGGCTGGCCTTCCTGTTCGCGCTGCTGATCCTTGGCATCGGCCTGCTGGTGATCCTCTACGCCCGCTATTACCTGAGCAAACAGGAGCCAGCGGGGCGTTTCTATGCCTTTTTGCTGCTGTTCATGGGCGCAATGCTCGGCGTGGTGCTGTCGGAAAACCTGCTGCTGATGATGGTGTTCTGGGAGCTGACCAGTCTGTCGTCGTTCCTGCTGATCGGCTTCTGGGGGCATCGCTCGGACGCGCGGCGCGGTGCGCGCATGGCGCTGACCGTGACCGGCGCCGGTGGTCTGGCGCTGCTCGCTGGCGTGCTGCTGCTGGGCAACATCGTCGGCAGCTTCGAGCTGAGCGAAGTACTGGCTGCCGGACACTTTGTCCGCAACCATGCGCTGTACCCGCTGGTGCTGTGCCTGATCCTGCTCGGCGTGTTCACCAAGTCGGCGCAGTTCCCCT
>CAZFFB010000387.1:0-1965 GCA_964517735.1 uncultured Pseudomonas sp. | reverse complement strand
CCCTGGCCAGTCCGGACTTTGCCCTGTCGCTGCCACCCGAGGGCGAGGAGGCAGCGCGGGCGACTCTGCTGCCCTCGCAGATTCTCGCTGGCCTGAGCCTTGCCGACTGGCTGAGTGCGCTGCAGGCCAGTGCGCTGGTGGCGACCGGCGATGCTGCGCCGGCCGCGCCGCTGGTGCTGCAGGAGCCGCGCCTCTACCTGCGCCGCTACTGGGACTACGAGCAGCGCGTGGCGCAGGCCATCGCCGCCCGCTTGGGCGAAGCCGCCGATATCCCGCTCGATCTGGAGGCCCGGCTGGCGATGCTGTTCAGCCATTCGCCCACGGATGATGAAGGCAATGTGCTGATCGACTGGCAGAAACTCGCCTGCGCGCTGGCCGTGCGCGGCCGCTTCAGCCTGATCACCGGCGGCCCCGGCACCGGCAAGACCACCACGGTGGTGCGCCTTCTGGCACTGCTCCAGGAGCCGGCACTGGCCGCCGGCCAGCCGCTGCGCATCCGCCTGGCCGCGCCGACCGGCAAGGCCGCGGCCCGCCTGACCGAGTCCATCGGTGCCCAGGTCAAATCGTTGCCGGTGGCGGATGAGGTGCGCGCGGCGATTCCCAGCGAAGTCACCACCCTGCACCGTCTGCTCGGCAGCCGGCCAGACAGCCGTCACTTCCGCCACCATGCCGGCAATCCGCTGCCCCTCGATGTGCTGGTGATCGACGAAGCCTCGATGATCGATCTGGAAATGATGGCCTGCGTGCTCGACGCGCTGCCGCTACATGCCCGGCTGATCCTGCTTGGCGACAAGGACCAGCTGGCCTCGGTGGAGGCCGGTGCGCTGCTTGGCGATCTGTGCCGCGATGCCGAGGCCGGCTGCTACACCGCGCAGACTCTGGCCTGGATGCAGGCGCTGCTGCCGGAGGGCGCGGACGATCTGCTGACCCTGGCCGCCAAGCAGGGCAGCACGCTGCGCCGCGCCGGTGATGGCAGCCATCCGCTGGCCCAGCGCACGGTGATGCTGCGCCACTCACGGCGCTTTGGCAGCGCCTCGGGCATCGGCCAGCTGGCCCGTGCGGTGAATGCCTGCGCCGTGCCGGCGCGTGCGCTCCTCGACGCCGGCGGTGCCCTGAACGAGAAGGTCCTGTCGGAGATCATGAAAAACCCGGCCGCTCCACGGCCACCTGCTGCCGATCCCGACCTGCACGCGCTGCACCTGCGTGACGAGCAGGACGCTGCGCTGGAGCGTTTGCTGCTGGGTGGCCTGCCAGCGCGCGAATCCTTCACGCCGCACGGCTACGCGCACTATCTGAGGGTGCTGCACGAGCAGCGTCCGGCCGCGGACTGTCCGCCCGATGCGCCGGCCTGGTCGGACTGGGCGCGCCAGGTACTGGCTGCCTTCGACGAATTCCGCCTGCTCTGCGCCCTGCGCAAGGGGGCCTGGGGCGTCGAAGGCCTCAACCCGCGTATCGCCGCAGCGCTGCAGCGGGCCGGGCTGCTGGAAAGCGATCAGGGCTGGTACGAAGGTCGCCCGGTACTGATGACCCGCAACGACTACAGCCTGGGCCTGATGAACGGCGACATCGGCATCGCCTTGCGCCTGCCTGAACCTGCGGAGCCCGGCCAGCCGCCGCGCTGCGTGCTGCGCGTGGCCTTCCCGCGCAACGACGGCTCGGGTGAGCTGCGTCACATCCTGCCCAGCCGCCTGGGCGCGGTGGAAACGGTGTTCGCCATGACCGTGCACAAGTCGCAGGGCTCGGAGTTCACCCACACCGCGCTGATCCTCCCCGAGCGCCTCAGCCCGGTGCTGACCAAGGAGCTGCTTTATACCGCCATCACCCGCGCTCGCCGCCACTTCAGTCTGATCGAAAGCCGCCCGCAGGTATTCGACACCGCCGCCCGGCGCCAGGTGCAGCGGCGCAGCGGGTTGCTGGCGACGCTGGGCGGCTACGTGGCGCTGACCATCGGCACCGCGCTGCTGG
>CAZFFB010000386.1:0-1966 GCA_964517735.1 uncultured Pseudomonas sp. | reverse complement strand
CCCTTGAGGTCCACCGGCAGCGACTCGCCCTTGTTGAGCATGTCGACCATGCGCTTGTGGGCGGCGTCGCGGCCGGTGAGCATCTTGCCGTTGAGCAGGACGGTCTCGCCCGGCTTCCAGCTCTGCACCTCTTCCGGGGTCAGGGTGTCCAGGTCGACGCGACGGGCGCTCGGGCCGGCTTCCCAGACGATCTCCGGGTAGGCATCCAGCGGCGGCGGGGTCAGCTCGGCGGGGCCGGAGCCGTCGAGCACGAAGTGGGCGTGACGGGTGGCCGCGCAGTTGGGGATGATGCACACCGGCAGGGAGGCGGCGTGAGTCGGGTAGTCCTTGATCTTCACGTCGAGCACGGTGGTCAGGCCACCCAGGCCCTGGGCGCCGATGCCCAGCTGGTTGATCTTCTCGAACAGCTCAAGACGCAGCTCTTCGAGGCGATTCTGCGCGCCACGCGCCTTCAGCTCATGGATGTCGATCGACTCCATCAGCACTTCCTTGGCCATCAGCGCGGCCTTCTCGGCGGTGCCGCCGATGCCGATGCCGAGCATGCCCGGCGGGCACCAGCCAGCGCCCATTTCCGGAACGGTCTTCAGCACCCAGTCGACGATCGAGTCGGACGGGTTGAGCATGCCCATCTTCGACTTGTTCTCCGAGCCGCCGCCCTTGGCCGCGACGTCCACTTCCACCTTGTCGCCGGGGACGATGGAGTAGTGGATGACTGCCGGGGTGTTGTCCTTGGTATTCTTGCGCGCTCCGGCCGGGTCGGCGAGGATCGAGGCGCGCAGCACGTTCTCCGGCAGGTTGTAGGCGCGGCGCACGCCCTCGTTGATCATGTCATCAACGCTCATGGTGGCGCCGTCCCAGTGCACGTCCATGCCGACCGTGACGAACACGGTGACAATGCCGGTGTCCTGGCAGATCGGACGGTGGCCAGTGGCGCACATGCGCGAGTTGATCAGGATCTGGGCGATGGAGTCGCGGGCCGCCGGCGATTCTTCGCGCAGGTAGGCCTCGTGCATGGCCTGGATGAAGTCGACGGGGTGGTAGTAGGAGATGTACTGCAGGGCGTCGGCGACGCTCTGGATCAGGTCATCTTGCTTGATCACGGCCATGGAACACGGTCCTCTTCAGGCGGAACTTCACGGCGCGCCACCCCTCATGGGGTGGCGCAAAGGGCGCGAGAGTATAGCGCGCAGGCTGCGCTGCGGGACACTTGCCGCGCCCGACAATGGTCGATGAACGCACGCCGGCCGGCTCAGGACTCACCGGCCTGTCGCCGTTCAAGCTGAAAGCGCCAGCGGGTATAGAGCAGTGCGGCGCAGAACACCACAACGCTCAGCGCCGTTTCCAGCAGGCCAAAAGCCAGGCGAGCGGGCTCAAAGGCGGTGACCACCCCCTGGATGAAATACAGGTTGATCACATAGCACAGCCAGGCGTGCACCCGGGCGTTGCCGAGCAGGATGCCGGGTGCCAGCAGCAGCAGCGGCACCGCCTGCACGGCGAAGATCACCCAGGGGCGGGCGCCGTGCAGATCGGCAATCAGCAGGTACCAGATCGCCAGCAGCAGCAGCAGGGCGAGGAAGCCACTGAGGGTCAGTGCGCGCGCCAGACGCACGCGCGGTTGCAGCCATGCCAGGGGCGGCAGCGGTTTGGGGGTACGGGCCATCTCAGGTCTCCAGTTGACGGGCAAGCTGCGCCAGGCGCTGGCCGAGGGCACGGCACAGGGCGGTTTCATGGCTGTCCAGGGCCCGCTTGCCATCGGCGCCGGCGTGGTGGCTGGCCCCATAGGGGGTGCCGCCGCCGCGGGTTTCCAGCAGGGCGCTCTCGCTGTAGGGCAGGCCGCACACCAGCATGCCGTGGTGCAGCAGCGGCAGCATCATCGACAGCAGCGTGCTCTCCTGGCCACCGTGCAGGCTGGCGGTGGAGGTGAACACGCCAGCCGGTTTGCCGACCAGCTCGCCGGTCAGCCACA
>CAZFFB010000385.1:0-1976 GCA_964517735.1 uncultured Pseudomonas sp. | reverse complement strand
CAGCCCGGGCGAGGATAGATCTGCCGAAGCTCTCGTTGCGCAAGCGAAACGATGTGGCCTCTCGCATCGAAAACAATGCTGCGTGAACTGGAAGTGCCTTGGTCTAGTCTGAAGTTCCGGCTCCCAGTAGTCACTCAGCCCTAGCCAAATCATTGACAGAGCTAGAGAATTTACCTTTCGTGGCACTTTTTTGGGTATTTGTGTAGTCACTAAATAATTTGACGGTTTCGATCAGATAAGGTAATCTGCTCTGCATGGCTACACGTGCAGGCACCGCTCACGTCGTCACCACCACCCGCAAGTACAAGGATCGGGTCTACCACACCCACCTGCTGCGGCGCAGCTACCGCGAGGACGGCAAGGTCAAGAACGAGACCTTGGGCAATCTGTCTCACCTGCCCGATCACGTCATTGAGCTCATTCGCCGATCCCTGCAGGGCGAGACCTTCGTGCCAGCCTCCGCCTTCGAGATCGTCCGCTCGCGCCCCCACGGCCATGTGCAGGCCGGCTCGCTGGCGCTGCAGCGATTGGACGTGGCTTCACGTGTGGGCGCACCCTCGCGCCAGCGCGATCTGGTGCTGGCCATGATCGCCGCCCGCATCGTGCAGCCGGCCACCAAGCTGGCCACCACGCGCCAGTGGCACACCAGCACGCTGGCCGATGAGTTTGGCGTCTGCGAGGCCACCGAGGACGATCTGTACGCCGCCATGGACTGGCTGCTCGAGCGCCAGGGCGCGATCGAGAAGAAACTCGCCGCACGCCACCTGGGCGAGCACGCTCTGGTGCTCTACGACCTGTCTTCGAGCTACCTGGAGGGCAGCTGCTGCCCGCTGGCCGCACGTGGCTACAGCCGCGATGGCAAGCCCGGCACACTGCAGGTCAACTACGGCCTGATGACCGATGCACGCGGCTGCCCGGTGGCCATCTCGGTGTTTGAGGGCAACACCTCCGATAGCTTGACCTTCTTGCCCCAGGTGCAGCGCGTGCGCGCTGACTTCGGCATCGAGCAGATGGTGATGGTGGGCGACCGGGGGATGATCTCCAAGAAGGCCATCGCCGAGATGCACGAAAGCGATGGGGTGCAGTGGATCACCGCGCTCAAGAGCGCCTCGATCCGGGCGCTGGTGGAGCAGCAGCACTTGCAGCTGGGGCTGTTCGATCAGACCAGCCTGGTGGAGATCGCCTCACCCGAGTATCCCGGCGAGCGCCTCATGGCCTGCCGCAACGAGGCGCTGGCCAAGCTGCGTGCGCACAAGCGCGAATCCTTGCTGGTGGCCACCGAGGAGCAGCTGAGGCGGATTGAGCAGCGGGTGCAGGAGGGCAAGCTCAAGGGCCAGGATCAGATCGGTCTTCGCGTGGGCAAGATCATCCATCGCCACAAGATGGCCAAGCGCTTCGTGCTGAAGATGGAAGATGGCGCCTTCGGCTTCGAGCGCAACGCCCAGAGCATCGCGGCCGAGGCCGTGCTCGATGGGCTGTACATCATTCGCACCTCGGTGTCCCCGGATGCGATGGATGCGGACAGCTGTGTGCGCCATTACAAGGCCTTGTCCAACGTGGAGCTGGCCTTCCGCTCGATCAAGACGGTGGATCTGAAGGTGCGCCCTATTCACCACCGCACGGAGCCCCGGGTGCGCGCGCATATCTTCCTGTGCATGCTGGCCTATTACGTGCAGTGGCATCTGGAGCAGGCCTGGCGCGAGTTGACCTTTGCCGATACGGAACTGGAGCTGAAGCTCTTGCGCGATCCGGTGGCCCCGGCCACCAGGAGCCAATCGGCGGATATCCAGGCCAGCCGCAAGCGGCTGCCCGATGGCTCGCCGGCGCACAGCTTTGCCAGCTTGATGGCCGATCTGGCCACCATCGTGCGCAATACCTGTCGCACGCCTGCCGCAGGCGAGCAGGCGCCCACCTTTGAGCTCCTGACCACGCCAACGCCCGCTCAGGCGCGGGCGCTTGAGTTGGTGCGCGCCATC
>CAZFFB010000384.1:0-1998 GCA_964517735.1 uncultured Pseudomonas sp. | reverse complement strand
TGCCGACCGCGATGTCACGCTCGCCCTTGAACGCGGCGATCATCGAGGTGGCCAGCTCCGGCAGCGAGGTGCCGATGGCGATGACGGTCAGGCCGATCACCAGCTCGGAGAGGCCCAGCGCCTTGGCCAGGGTCACGGCGCCCTCCACCAGGAAGTTGGAGCCACCGACCAGCAGCACCAGACCCACCACCAGCAGGGCGAGATTGACCGCCCAGGCATAGGGCTTGGGCGCCTCATGCAGACCGAATTCCTCGGCGAACTCGTCGCCATCGGCGGCGGCCCTTTCCTTGCGGCTGCTGATGATCAGGAACGCGGTGTAGGCGATCACTGCGCCAAACAGCAGCATGCCGTCGAGGCGGCCAAGCTGGCCGTCCATCGCCAGCGCCCAGGTCACCAGGCTGGCGCCGATCATCAGCGGCACGTCGAGGCGGATCAGCTGGCGCGAGACGATCAGCGGCGCGACCAGCGCCGACAGGCCGAGGATCAGCAGGATGTTGGCGATGTTGCTGCCGACCACGTTGCCGATGGCAATATCACCGGTGCCCTCAAGGGCAGCCTGTACGCTCACCGCGGTTTCCGGCGCGCTGGTGCCAAAAGCCACCACGGTCAGGCCGATGATCAGCGGCGGGATGCCGAACTGTGCCGCCAGACGCGCGGCACCGCGCACCAGTACTTCAGCGCCGACGACCAGCAGCACCAGGCCGCCGATCAGGTAGACGAAGGTCATCAGGGTCATGTTTCCAGGTTTCCGCGAAAGGAGAGGGGGAGGGGGACCGGGGCGCCATTATCCTGCAGGCATCCTGCGCAGCACAGGGGGCGGGATGTGTTCGGGCGGTGGCAGCAGGCCGGGGCGTCTGGCACCGGGCCTGCCCCGTGCGCGCCGCCGCAAGAGGGCGCCTGCGCCAGGCACGAGGCCTGCGCAGGCGCGGACATGGCCGGCAGGCGATCAGCCTTCGAGCAGCGTCTTCAGCAGCGCATTGACCTGGCCGGGGTTGGCCTTGCCCTTAGAGGCCTTCATCGCCTGGCCGACGAAGAAGCCGAACATCTTGCCGCGCTTGGCTTCGTCGCTGGCGCGGTACTGCTCGACCTGAGCGGCATTGGCGTCCAGTACCTCCTTGAGCATCGCCTCGATGGCGCCGGTGTCGGTGACCTGCTTGAGGCCCTTCTGCTCGATGACCTCATCGGCCGTGGCACCTTCGCCGGCGGCGAGGAACTTGAAGACATCCTTGGCGAGCTTGCCGGAGAGGGTGTTGTCCTTGATGCGCAGGATCAGCCCGCCCAGTTGTGCCGCCGCTACCGGCGACTGTTCGATCTCCAGGCCTTGCTCGTTGAGCAGGCTGGACAGCTCGCCCATCACCCAGTTGGCGGCCAGCTTGGCATCACCGCAGACCTGCTGGACAGCCTCGAAGTAGTCGGCCAGCTCGCGGCTGGCCGAGAGCACCGAGGCATCGTAGGTGGACAGGCCGAACTGGTGCTCGAAGCGCGCGCGCTTCTCGCCCGGCAGCTCCGGCAGTTCACTGCGCACCTGCTCGATGAAGCTGTCCTCGAGCACCACCGGCAAGAGGTCAGGGCAGGGGAAGTAGCGGTAGTCGTTGGCTTCCTCCTTGCTGCGCATCGAGCGGGTTTCGTCCTTGTTCGGGTCGTACAGGCGGGTTTCCTGCACCACGCTGCCGCCATCCTCGATCAGCTCGATCTGGCGCTGCACCTCGTGGTTGATCGCCTTCTCGATGAAGCGGAACGAGTTGACGTTCTTGATCTCGGCGCGGGTGCCGAATTCGGCCTGACCCTTGGGGCGCACCGAGACGTTGCAGTCGCAGCGCAGCGAGCCTTCGGCCATGTTGCCGTCGCAGATGCCCAGGTAACGCACCAGCGCGTGGATCGCCTTGACGTAGGCCACCGCCTCCTTGGCCGAGCGGATGTCCGGTTCGGAAACGATCTCCAAGAGCGGCGTGCCGGCGCGGTTGAGGTCGATGCCGGTCATGCCGTGGAAGTCCTCGT
>CAZFFB010000383.1:0-2015 GCA_964517735.1 uncultured Pseudomonas sp. | reverse complement strand
TTGCGATTGTGGATCAGGAACTGCGGTGCCTCGTCGCCCGGCGTGCCGATCGCCAGCACCAGGGTCTGGCTGTCGCGCACTGCGCGGATGCTGGCTGTCTCGCACTCCAGCGCCGGGCCGCCGTCGAAGATGTCGATGTAGCCCTGATAGGTGAAGCCCTCGGCGCGCAGCATGGTCAGCGCCGGCTCGGTATCGCGGTGCACGCGGCCGATCACCGCCCGCGCCTCCTCGGAGAGGAAGCAGGTGTAGAGCGGGAACTTGGGCATCAGCTCGGCGATGAACGCCTTGTTGCCGACCCCGGTCAGGTAGTCGGCCTGGGAAAACTCCATGCGAAAGAAGTGCCGGCCAAGGCTTTCCCAGAAGGGTGCGCGGGCGTTGTCGTCGGAGATGCCGCGCATCTCGGCGATCACCTTGTCGCCGAACAGGCCGGGAAACTCGGCGATGAACAAAAAGCGTGCCTTGGACAGCAGCCGGCCACTGAGGCCACTGTGCCGGTAGCCAGCATCAAGGAACAGCGAGCAGACCTCGGTGTGCCCGGTCAGATCGTTGGCCAGAAACAGTGTGGGATTCTGCCGATAGATGCCCAGCGCCCGCGAGGCGCTCACCGTGAGGCCGACGCGAAAGTTGTACCAAGGCTCGCGCAGCCCCACCGCGCCGTTGATGGCGCTGATGCCGATCACCTCGCCGGCATCGTTTTCCAGCACGAAGAAGTAGTCGGCATCCGCCCGCTCGGCAACGCCCCGAAAGGACTTTTCCGCCCAGCTGACCCGCTGGGTCAGTCGCTCCTCGCTGTCTGGCAGGGAGGTCAGGCCGGCGCCCGTGCTGCGCGCCATGTCGATCAGGGCAGGCAGGTCATGGCTGCAAACGGGACGAACGATCATGGGGACTCCCTTCGGACAGTCAGGCGATTGGGAACAGCAAGGCTCAGAGCGCGACCAGGCGCACACTGCCGCCGTCGCTGACGCCGAGGATCTCGGCCAGCGCAGGAGCCAGGGTTACCGGCTGTCCCGGCTCCCAGTCCAGCTCGGCGATCAGGGCACGAAAGTCGCGGGTCTGTCCGTTGGCCAGTAGGTAGGGCCGCGTGCCGCCGCCGGGACTGGCCAGGCGCACCGGCATCAGACGACTCTGGGCAATCGAGCGCAGACTCGAGGTGCGCGCATGCACGGTCGGCCCGCCATCGAAGATGTCCACATAATGGTCGCACTCAAAGCCTTCGCGCATCAGGATGTCGAAGGACACCTGGGCCCGCGGATGCACCAATCCCATCGCCTCCTGGGCGCTGTCGGGCAGCAGCGGCACATAGATCGGGTAGCTTGGCATCAGCTCGGCAAGCATGGTGCGGCTCTTCACCCCGCACAGGCGCTCGGCCTCAGCATAGTTGATGTCAAGAAAGTTGCGGCCGATGGCATCCCAGAACGGCGAGTCACCCTGCTCGTCGCTGTAACCGACCACCTCGACCACCATGGCGTCGGCAAAGCGCTCGGGATGCCCGGCGACGAACAACAGACGACCACGCGAGTTCAGCTCGGCGGCCGGCCCCAGAGCCAGCTCCGGCTCGATGTAGAAGCTGGTCAGCAGGCTGTTGCCGGTCAGGTCGTGACACAGCGACAGCACATGGATGCGGTTGTGGATCTTCAGCTCGCGCGAGGCGTGTACAAAGGTCTCGTTACGAAAGCTGTAGAACGGCTCGGAAAAGCCCGCGGTGGCCACCAAACCCGAGCAGCCGACCAGCCGGCCACGGGCCAGATCCTCGAGGACGAAGAAGTAGCTCTCCTCGCCGTTGTAGCTGACTTCGGCGGCGAACGACGCCTGGGACACGCGGATCTTCTCGGCCAGCCGCTCGCGATCGTCCGGCAGGGAAGTGACACCGATCGGACTGTCTGCCGCCAGCCGTTGCACCTCGGGCAGGTCATCCATGTGGGCAGGTCGCAGGATCAGCATCGCTGTCACTCCTTGTCGGGGCGGCTCAGGCGCCGGTCAGGCGGGCCAGGGCACGCGCAAGACGGGCGATGCCC
>CAZFFB010000382.1:0-2036 GCA_964517735.1 uncultured Pseudomonas sp. | reverse complement strand
TGCGCAGCAGCGGCTTTGTCCTCGGCGCGGCCGAGGAGCTGCCCCATCTGTTCGTGGAGTTCTGAGCATGGCTGCGCAATTGCTGTATTTCGCCGACGAGCGCGCCGCCGCCCTGCGTCTGGCGGCTGCGCTGGAGATGCCGGCCGCCGAGATCGAGCGTCACCGCTTCCCGGACGAGGAGCTGCGCCTGCGCCTGCCGCTGAACGCGCAGGGGGCGCTGGCCGAGACCCTGCTGCTCTATCGCAGCCTCGACCGGCCCAACGAGAAGCTGGTCGAGCTGCTGCTGGTCGCCGGCGAGGCGCGGCGCCTTGGCGTGCAGCGCCTGCTGCTGGTCGCGCCCTATCTGGCCTACATGCGCCAGGACATGGCCTTTCGGCCCGGCGAGGTGGTCAGCCAGACAGTGGTCGGCAGCTTTCTTGCCGGGCTGTTCGATGGCGTGATCACCGTCGATCCGCATCTGCACCGCATTGCCACGCTGTCCGAGGCGGTGCCGCGCGGCGTGGCGCTGAGCCTGTCCGGTGCGCCGCTTCTGGCCGGGCTGATCGCCACGCAGCTCGACAATCCGCTGCTGATCGGCCCGGATGCCGAGTCGCGGCAGTGGATCGAGGCGGCCGCGGCCGTGCATGGCTGGGATTTTGCGGTGTGCAGCAAGGTGCGCCATGGCGATCATGCGGTGGATATCAGCCTGCCCACGCTCGATGTGCGTGGCCGCGCACTGGTGCTGCTGGATGATGTGGCCAGCTCCGGGCGCACCCTGGCGCGCGCCAGCGAATTGTTGCTGGATGCGGGTGCCGCCTCGGTGGATGTGGCGGTGACCCACGCGCTGTTCGCGCCCGGTGCGCTGGAGGCGATCCACGCCGCCGGGGTGGGTGAGGTGTGGAGCAGCGACTGCATCGCCCACCCAAGCAACGCGGTGGCGGTGGCGCCGCTGCTGGCCGATGCCTTGCGTGCCTTGCTGCGCGGCGACGGATCCGGGCGCGCCAGCTGTTAGACTGCGCGCCTTTGTTTCCCTGCCGGTTGCCCGCCATGACCTTTGCCTCCCTCGGCCTGCTCGAGCCCTTGCTGCGCGCCCTTGCCGAACTCGACTACCAGACGCCCACGCCGATCCAGCAGCAGGCGATCCCCGCCGTGCTCAAGGGCCGCGACCTGCTCGCCGCCGCGCAGACCGGCACCGGCAAGACCGCCGGTTTCGCCCTGCCGCTGCTGCAGCGTCTGGTGACGGACGGCCCGCCCGTGGCACCCAACGCGGTGCGCGCGCTGATCCTGGTGCCGACCCGCGAGCTGGCCGAGCAGGTCCACGCCAGCCTGCGCGCCTACGGCCAGCACCTGCCGCTGCGCACCCTGGCGGCCTACGGCGGGGTGAGCATCAACCCGCAGATGATGCGCCTGCGCAAGGGCGTCGATGTGCTGGTGGCCACCCCTGGCCGGCTGCTCGACCTGTTCCGGCAGAACGCAGTGAAGTTCTCCCAGCTGCAGGCATTGGTGCTTGACGAGGCCGACCGCATGTTCGACCTGGGCTTTGCCCGCGAGCTCGACGAGCTGTTCGTGATGCTCCCGCAGCGCCGGCAGACCCTGCTGTTCTCGGCGACCTTCTCCGAGGCGGTGCGGCAGATGGCCCGGCTGCTGCTGCGCGACCCGCTGTCCATCGAGGTGGCACCGCGCAACAGTGCGGCGAAGACGGTGCGTCAGTCGCTGATCCCGGTGGACAAGAAGCGCAAGACCGAGCTGTTCCTGCACCTGCTGCAAAGCCGCCGCTGGGGGCAGACCCTGGTGTTCGCCAAGACCCGCAAGGGGGTCGAGGCACTGGTCGGCGAGCTGGAGGCGCAGGGTGTGCGCGCCGACGCGATCCACGGCGACAAGCCGCAGCCGGCGCGGCTGCGCGCCCTGGAGCGGTTCAAGGCCGGCGAGGTGCGCGTGCTGGTGGCCACCGACGTGGCGGCGCGCGGGCTGGACATCCACGACCTGCCGCAGGTGGTCAACTTCGACCTGCCGATCGTCGCCGAGGACTACGTGCACCGCATCGGCCGTACCGGCCG
>CAZFFB010000381.1:1661-2039 GCA_964517735.1 uncultured Pseudomonas sp. | reverse complement strand
GCCCAGTTCCTGGGTGCGCAGCAGGGCGATGGCTTCCTGCAGGTCGTCGCGCTTCTTGCCGGTGACCCGCACCTGCTCGCCCTGGATCGCCGCCTGCACCTTGAGCTTGGCGTCCTTGATCAGCGCGACGATCTTCTTCGCCAGCTCCTTGTCGATGCCCTCGCGCAGGATCACCTCCTGCTTGACCACCTTGCCGGAGGCATAGGGGTCCTTGTACTCCAGGCACTGGATGTCGATCTTGCGCTTGACCAGCGCCAGCTTGAGGATCTCGATCATCTGCTCGAGCATGAAGTCGGCTTCGGCGGTCAGTGTGACGGTCTTGTCCTTGAACTCGAAGCTACCCTTGCCAAGCAGATCATAGCGGCGGTCCAGCTCCTT
>CAZFFB010000381.1:0-1651 GCA_964517735.1 uncultured Pseudomonas sp. | reverse complement strand
TGGCGTTATCGACAGCGTTGGTGACTTCGTGCTTGTCCAGTTCGGACACCACGTCAAACGAGGGCATGGGCGTTCTCCACAGCAGGGGTGCCGACCACTCAGCGGGCCAGGCACCTGACTTGACGATACAAACCGGCGCTCATTATAACCGAGCACCGTCCCCCCTGCCCTCGCCCGGAATGTCCTGCCATGTCCACAGCCTCTGCCCCCATCACCTGGCACATTCTCGGCGCCGGCAGCCTTGGCGGGCTGTGGGCCGCCCGCCTGGCCCGCGCCGGCCTGCCGGTCTGTCTGCTGCTGCGCGATGAAGCACGCCTGAGCGCCTGGCAGGCGGCAGGCGGTCTGACCCTCGAGGCGGCGAGCACTTGCCAGCACCTGCCGATCCCGGCCGACACGCTCGCCATGCACCAACCGATCCAGCGTCTGCTGCTGGCCTGCAAAGCCTACGATGCCGCCGCCGTGGCGGCGCAGCTGGCCACGCGACTGGCACCCGGAGCCGAGGTGCTGCTGCTGCAAAATGGTCTGGGCAGCCAGCAGGCGGTGGCCGCTGCCCTGCCTGGCGTGCGCTGCATCGTCGTCTCCAGCACCGAAGGTGCCTACCGGCGCGATGACTTTCATGTCGTGCAGGCCGGCGCCGGCAGCAACTGGCTGGGCGAGCTGGCCGGCGGCGCCGCGCCGGACTGGCTGGCGACGCTGCAGGAGGCCAGCATTCCCGTGCAGTGGAGCGACGACATCCTCGCCCGCCTGTGGCGCAAGCTGGCGATCAATTGCGCGATCAACCCGCTGACCGTGCTGCACGCCTGCCGCAATGGTGAGCTGCGCGGGCAGCCCGCGGCCGTCGGTGCGCTGTGCGACGAACTGCAGCACCTGCTGCATGCCTCTGGCCAGCCGGGCGCCGCCAATGGCCTGCACGCCGAGGTCTGGCGGATCATTATCGCCACCGCCGACAACTACTCCTCCATGTATCAGGACGTGGCCGCCGGGCGGCGCACCGAGACCGACTACCTGCTCGGCTACGCCTGCCGCGCCGCAGATCGCCTGGGCCTGCACCTGCCGCGTCTGCAACACCTGCAGCAGCAGCTGCAGCAGCACCTGCGCCGGCGCGGCTTGCCCGCGCACTGACACGCCGCGCGCAATGGCCATGCCTGAAAGCCACCCCGGCCGCCAGACCGTCAGGCAGCACCTCCTGCAGCGGCGGTCATTGCCGGATGCGCGCCCCGCCGCTACCCTGCAGGCTCCACGCTTCACCCTCAGGAGTCAGTGCCATGGGCTATCGCCTGTCGAAGATCTACACCTGCACCGGCGATGCCGGCGAAACGGGCCTGGCCGATGGCCGGCGCGTCACCAAGGATCACCCGCGCATCGAGGCCATGGGCGAGGTGGATACCCTCAACAGCCAGCTCGGCCTGCTGCTGGCCGAGCTGGCCGAGCAGGAAGCCCTGTGGCCGGGCCTTACCGAGGTCCTCGAGGCACTGAGTCCCTGCCAGCATCGCCTGTTCGATCTGGGCGGCGAACTGGCCATGCCGGAATACCAGGCCCTGCAGGCCGACGAGATCAGCCGCCTTGAAGGGATCATCGATGCTTGGAACGAGGAAGTCGGCCCGTTAGAGAATTTCATCCTGCCCGGCGGCTCGCGCCTGCTGGCCCAGGC
>CAZFFB010000380.1:0-2042 GCA_964517735.1 uncultured Pseudomonas sp. | reverse complement strand
TTTCCCCGCCGGAGAGCGAGTGCACCGAGCGCAGCTCGTCACCCATTTCGGTATCGCAGATCAGCAGACCCAGCGCACTGCCGCCCCGTTGCAGGCGATAGCGGCGTGACAGTTGAGCCAGCTGGACATTGGCATGCCGCACCAGCAGGTCGAGGTTGCTGGCCTGGGCGATGCGCCGGAAGGCTGCACCATCGGCCGAGCCGATCAGGTCACTGATCCGCCCCCAGCGCGCGTATTCATCCCGGGCCGCCGCGATGGCGCCCTGCAAATGGGCGCTGTCCTTGCGGCGCTGATCATCATCGAGCAGCTGGGCATGACAGGCGCTGCGGGTCTTGTCAAGTTGCTGGCGCTGTGCCTGCAGCTCGACCAGCGTGGCCGCCAGCTGATCCGGGTCGGCGCTCGGCATGGCCTGGCGGGTGTGTTCACGGCGCTGCTGCTGGCGCTCCTGGTATCTGGCGCGGGCCTCGGCCAGTTGCTGCGCGCTGTGTTGCAGCCGTCGGCGCTGCTGCTCGAGCTGTTCGGGGGTAATGATCAGCAGCTGCGCCAGCAGGTGCTCATCGCGGATCTGCAGGCGTTGGCGCCAGTCATCGAGCTGCGCGGCCAGCTGCTGGTGCTCGGCCTGCAGTGTCTCCAGACGCTGGCGCAGGTGCTGGCGCTCGCTGTGGGCGCGGGTCAGTTGCGTCTGCAGAGCCTGCAGGTTCGCCTGCTGCTGCTGGGCCTCCTGACGGGCCCGCTCCTCGGTCTGCTCCAGTTGCTGCTGCCAGTGCCGGGCCGAGGGCTGCTCGCCCAGGCACTGGCGCAGCTGCGTCAGGTTGTCGGCAGCCTGTTCGGTCTGCTCTTCCAGCTGCTGCTGCAGGGTGAGCAGGATCTGCTGGTGGTGATCGCGCTGCAGCTGCTGCTGGGCAATCCGTGTTTGCAGCTCACTCAGCAGAGCCTGCAGAGCCTGATGCTGCTCGCGCGCCTCGCGCTGCTCAAGGATCAGTGGCTCAAGGTGCAGCCAGGTGGCGGCAGGGTCCTGGCGCCAGCGGGTCAGCCAGTCGTCTGGCAGCAGACTGGCGAAGGCCTGCTCGATGTCCTCCAGGGCTGTACGGTCGCTGGCCAGTTGCTGCTGTTGATGCTGCAGCTGTGCCTGGCATGCTTGCAGATGCTGCCGTGTAGCGTGGCAGGCCTCCTGCAGTTGCTGAGTCTGCTGCTGCAGGGCCAGCAGTTCACGCTGGTACTGCTCGGCCTGCTGAATCTCGCTGCGCAGCCGTTGCTGTTGTTGCTGCAGGGGCGCGCAGGCGGTATCTGGCGTGATGCCAAGCGCCTGCAGGCGCTGTTCAAGCGGCGCAAGCTGGGCGGCCCGCGCCGTTTGCTGGGCGGTGAGGGCAATGCCGCGTGCCTTCAGATCGTTCAGGGTCTGCAGCTTGATGCCGCGCTCTTGGTTGAGCAGGGCGATGCGCTCGCGCAGCGGCTGCAGGGCGGCGCTGTCGGCCTTATCAAAGGCGGCCAGCAGGGCGTCCTGCTGATGATAGGGATGCTCGAGGCTGCCGCAGACGGCACAGGGCTCACCCTCCTGCAGCTGGCGGCGCAGCGCCTCGACACTGGCATTGCGCAGCAGGCGCTGACGCGCTTGCAGTGCCTCCTGGATCTGCAGGTGCTGCTCGGCTTCATCGAGCTCAACACGCAGCTGCCGGCCCTCGGCAAGGCATTGGTGAATCTGTGGATCAATCAGCTGCAGGCGCTGCTGATCCTCGGCAAATTGCCGGTGCAGTGCCTGGTACTCCTGCAGCAGGTGCAGCGCTTGCTCGAACTGTTCGAGCTGCTGGCGCTGTGCGTGCAGCGGTGCCTGGAGGGCGGCGAGGGCGGCCGTCGGGCTGATCCCCTGCAGCGGGGCGAGCAGGCTCTGTAGCTGCCCGGTGAGTTGCTGGTGCTGGTGCATGCCGTCCGCCACGGCCGCTTCCAGCGCGGGAAGCTCTTGCTGCCCCTGACGCAGACGCCCGGCCAGCCGCAGGGCCTGCTGCAGCTGGCTGATCTGCCCCTCCCAGGCCAGGGCCAGCGGC
>CAZFFB010000379.1:0-2044 GCA_964517735.1 uncultured Pseudomonas sp. | reverse complement strand
ACGGCATCGCACCGCTGGCCCATCCGCTGGAAACCACCCAGCGCCTGCGCGCCGACCAGGTGACCGAGACCAACCACCGCGACGACTATCAGACCATCGCCCCGGCGGTGGAAAACGGCCTGTATCTGGTTCCCAAGGTGATCGAGTGATGCATCGACTGACTCTGGCGCAAATCGCCCGCGGCCTGGCCGCCAAGGACTTCTCCTCGCTCGAGCTGACCGACGCGCTGCTGGCGCGCATCGCGCAGCTCGACCCACAGCTCAACAGCTTCATCACCGTCACCGCCGAGCAGGCCCGCGCCCATGCCCAGGCCGCCGACGCGCGCCGCGCCAGCGGCGAGAACGGCGCGCTGCTCGGCGCGCCGATCGCCCACAAGGACCTGTTCTGCACCAAGGATGTGCTGACCACCTGCGCCTCGAAGATCCTCCACAACTTCAAGGCGCCCTACGACGCCACCGTGGTGGAGAAGCTTGCCGCGGCCGGCGCGGTCAGCCTCGGCAAGCTGAACATGGACGAGTTCGCCATGGGCTCGGCCAACGAATCCAGCCACTACGACGCGGTGAAGAACCCCTGGGACACCTCCCGCGTGCCGGGTGGCTCCTCGGGCGGTTCGGCCGCCGCGGTGGCCGCCGGTCTGGTGCCGGCCGCCACCGGCAGCGACACCGGCGGCTCGATCCGCCAGCCGGCGGCGCTGACCAACCTCACCGGCCTCAAGCCGACCTACGGCCGGGTGTCGCGCTGGGGCATGATCGCCTACGCCTCGAGCCTCGACCAGGGCGGCCCGCTGGCGCGCAGCGCCGAGGACTGCGCCCTGCTGCTGTCCGCCATGGCCGGCTTCGACGCCAAGGACTCGACCTGTGTCGATGTGCCGGTCGATGACTACCTGGCGGCGCTGAACCAGCCGCTGGCCGGCCTGCGCATCGGCCTGCCGAAGGAATACTTTGGTGCCGGCCTCGATGCGCGCATCGCCGAGGCGGTGCTGGCGGTGGTCGAGGAGCTGAAAAAGCTCGGCGCCACGATCAAGGACATCTCGCTGCCGAACCTGCAGCACGCCATTCCGGCTTACTACGTGATCGCCCCGGCCGAGGCCAGCTCCAACCTGTCGCGCTTCGACGGCGTGCGCTTTGGCTACCGCTGCGAGAATCCGCTCAATCTTGAGGACCTGTACAAGCGCTCGCGCGGCGAGGGCTTCGGCGCCGAGGTGCAGCGGCGCATCATGGTCGGCACCTACGCGCTGTCGGCCGGCTACTACGACGCCTACTACCTGAAGGCGCAGAAGATCCGCCGGCTGATCAAGAACGACTTCGTGGCTGCATTCAACGAGGTCGACCTGATCCTCGGCCCGACCACGCCGAACCTGGCCTGGAAGCTCGGCGAGAAGAACGCCGACCCGGTTTCCGCTTATCTGGAAGACATCTACACCATCACCGCCAACCTCGCCGGCATCCCGGCGCTGTCCATGCCGGCCGGCTTCGTCGACGGCCTGCCGGTGGGCGTGCAGCTCATGGCACCGTATTTCCAGGAGGCGCGCCTGCTCAACGTGGCGCACCAGTACCAGCAAGTCAGCGACTGGCACACCCGCACCCCGGCCGGATTCTGAGGAACACGCACAATGCAATGGGAAACCGTGATCGGGCTGGAAATCCACGCCCAGCTCTCCACCCAGTCGAAGATCTTCTCCGGCAGCGCCACCACCTTCGGTGCCGAGCCGAACACCCAGGCCAGCCTGATCGACCTGGGCATGCCCGGCACCCTGCCGGTCCTCAATGAACAGGCCGTGCGCATGGCGGTGAAATTCGGCCTGGCGATCGACGCCGAGCTGGGCCGCAGCAACGTGTTCGCGCGCAAGAACTACTTCTACCCCGACCTGCCCAAGGGCTACCAGACCAGCCAGATGGATCAGCCGATCGTCGGCCGCGGCCATCTGGACATCACCCTGGAAGACGGCACGGTCAAGCGCATCGGCATCACCCGCGCGCACCTGGAAGAGGACGCCGGCAAGAGCCTGCACGAGGACTTCCACGGCATGACCGGCATCGACCTC
>CAZFFB010000378.1:0-2046 GCA_964517735.1 uncultured Pseudomonas sp. | reverse complement strand
GAATCTTTGGACAGGCCTCTGGCAGTGCCTCAAGCTCGGCCGCGTCAGCGCAAGCCCGCTCGCCATTGGCCATCAGGGTGAAATCCAGCAGGCGGTGGGTGTAGTCGTAGGTCGGTCCGAGAATCTGGCCACCCGGCAAGTCCTTGTAGGTCGCCGAGATGCGCCGACGGATTGCCATCGCCCCGGTATCCAGTGGGATGGAGGCAAGAAAGCGCGGCAGGGTAGTACGGTAGGCGCGCAGCAGGAACACCGCCTCGACGATGTCGCCGCTCGCCTGCTTGAGTGCCAGCGCGGCCAGCTCGGGGTCGTAGAGTGCGCCCTCGCACATCACTCGGTCGACCGCCAGGCTCAGCTGCTGGCGGATCTGTCCGACCTCCAGTTCGGCGAGCGTCTGGTCGCCGCGACGGGTCTCTTCCATCCAGCGGTGGGCAGCATCGATCGCCTGCTCACCGCCTTTGACTGCAACGTACATGTTCAGGCCTCCCGGCGGATCTGGGTGGTACGCGGCAAGGCCATCAGCCACTCGTCCGCGCAGAGAATCAGGTCGATGCCCAGCGGGAAGCTGGCGCGATTGGCCGCCAGCATGTCCAGCCAGCGATCATCGAAACCGTCGATGCGGACGGTGCGCTGGCCGGGGATCCCCGGTCCTTCCAGCAGCAGCGCGTCTGCGTGGTCAAGGCCACTGACCTGCAGGATCAGCGTGGTCGAGCGATCCGGATATTCATGGCTGCCCGGGGTGAACTGACGCAAGTCGCCCTGCAGTTCAGTGCTAGCCAGCGCAACTGCAGCCCGCTGCGGCTCATCGACCAGCGTGCAGCCGGTCTGAAAGCGCAGTGTTTCCAGGAGCGTCGGGCTGCGTAGCGTCGGAGCGATCCACAGCGGTGTCTCCTGATCGAGCAGCGCCAGGCAAACCTGGTAGGCAGCCGTGCCAACGCCCTCGGGTGCAGGCAGCATTGGCAGACGCTGCAGGGTGCCCGGTTCGGCCATGGCCGCCAGTACCTGCCGAAAAATCTGCTGAGCCTGGTGCACCGGCTCGGCAAAGCCTGGGCTCAACGGCGTGTTATGACGGGTATCGCTCATCAGTCGCCCCTTACCATGGTCATAAAGTTCACACGGGTCGCTTCCGCCTTGCGGGCGCCCTCCAGGCGTTGTGCCTGCCAGGCGCTATGCAGCGGCGTGATCAGCGTTGCCTGATGGCGCGGCTCCTCCTGCAGCAGTGCATCGAATAGCGCAGCCAGTTCGGCATGCCGGCGGTTGCGCCCAGCGACGTAGCCGAAGCCGCGTGTGCCGCGAGCGGTCTGCACCACGCAACGGGACAGGGTCATCTCGGCGAAGCTGAAGGGGGCGCCGCTACCGCCCATGCGTCCGCGAACCATGGCCAGACCGATTTCGGCAGGTCGCAGGAGCTGGTATTCGGGGGCTGCATCCAGGCCTGCGTAGTAGTCCTCCAGCGCATTCAGGGGCGCGCGCGCAAGCACGCTCATCCAGTGCTGACGAGCAGTGGTATCTGTCATAGGGTTTCCTCGCTGAGGGGTTCTGCCGTGCCCTGCGGCTGAACCCGGTATTCAAAGCAATCGGCTCGGCTGCGCGAGACGCTGTACTCCAGCACCTCGTCAGTGCCGTGGCGCACGTTGTTGGACTTGATCGCCAGCAGGGGCATGTTGAGGGGGTACTGCAGCAGCAGGGATTCCTGCTTGTTTGGCATGACGGCCGAGATCAGGCCCTGGCGACGGGTGAGGCGCACGCCGTAGCGCTGTTCGAGAAAGGCATGCAGCGATCCACTGCGGTACTCGCTGTCCAGTCCCGGAAAAGCCTCCAGCTTCAAGTAGTGGCTGATCAGGGTCACCGGACGGCCGTTGATGGAGCGCAGGGTATCGAGCTGTAGCAGTGAGGCTCGCGGAGCCACCCACATCTTCTTGGCCAGCGCCTCGTCGGCCAGCAGTCTGGTCCGGCCAACAACCGTAACCTCGACCTGGTGCCCCAGCGCCTCCACAGCCTCGCTGAATCTGCCGCGTGCAGCGATGTCGTATTCCAGTGCGTGCTCCA
>CAZFFB010000377.1:0-2047 GCA_964517735.1 uncultured Pseudomonas sp. | reverse complement strand
GCTGGGCATTACCCTGGCGCTGACCTTCGTGACCCTGCCGTTTGTGGTGCGTACCGTGCAGCCGGTGCTCGAAGACATCCCCCGCGAGGTCGAGGAGGCCGCCGCCTGCCTCGGTGCGCGGCCCTGGCAGGTGTTCCGCCATGTGCTGCTGCCGGCGCTGCTGCCGGCCTGGCTGACCGGCTTCGCGCTGGCCTTCGCCCGCGGCATCGGCGAGTACGGCTCGGTGATCTTCATCGCCGGCAACATGCCGATGAAGACCGAGATCCTGCCGCTGCTGATCATGGTCAAGCTCGACCAGTACGACTACACCGGCGCCACCGCCATCGGCGTGCTGATGCTGGTGGTGTCCTTCATCCTGCTGCTGCTGATCAACCTGCTGCAGCGCCGCATCGCCACCCCCTGAGGAGGAAGCCGTCATGTCATCCGTTACCGCTGCCTCCAGCAGCACCCGCGCCAATGCGGCGCGTCGCGGCAGCCCGCTGGGCCGCAACCTGCTGATCCTCGGTGCCTGGCTGGTGTTCGCCCTGTTCCTGCTGCTGCCGCTGTACATGGTGCTCAGTGAGGCGCTCAAGCAGGGCCTCGGGGTGTTCTTCACCGCGATCCTCGAACCCGACGCGATCGCCGCGCTGAAGCTGACCCTGCTCGCCGTGGCCATCTCGGTGCCGCTCAACCTGGTGTTCGGCGTCGCTGCCGCCTGGTGCGTGAGCAAGTACGAGTTCCGCGGCAAGAGCATCCTGGTCACCCTGATCGACCTGCCGTTCTCGGTGTCGCCGGTGATTGCCGGCCTGATCTACGTGCTGCTGTTCGGCGCCCAGGGCTTCTTCGGCGAGTGGCTGGCCGATCGTGACATCCAGATCGTCTTCGCCGTGCCCGGCATCGTGCTGGCCACCCTGTTCGTCACCGTGCCCTTCGTCGCCCGCGAGCTGATCCCGCTGATGCAGGAGCAGGGCACCCAGGAGGAGGAAGCCGCGCGTCTGCTCGGTGCCAGCGGCTGGCAGATGTTCTGGCACGTCACCCTGCCGAACATCAAGTGGGGGCTGATCTATGGCGTGGTGCTGTGCACCGCGCGGGCGATGGGCGAGTTCGGCGCGGTGTCGGTGGTCTCCGGGCATATCCGCGGCTACACCAACACCCTGCCGCTGCACGTCGAGATCCTCTACAACGAGTACAACCACGTCGCCGCCTTCAGCGTCGCCAGCCTGCTGCTGGCCCTGGCGCTGTGCATCCTGCTGCTCAAGCAGTGGAGCGAAAGCCGTCTGACCCGCCTCACGTCGAATGCTGCCGAGGAGTAAGCCATGAGTATCGAGATCCGTAACGTCAGCAAGCGCTTCGGCGCCTTCCAGGCCCTCAACGACATCAACCTGGACATCCACAGCGGCGAGCTGGTGGCGCTGCTCGGCCCGTCCGGCTGCGGCAAGACCACCCTGCTGCGCATCATCGCCGGCCTGGAGACCCCGGACGTCGGCAACATCGCCTTCCACGGCGAGGACGTTTCCGGCCACGATGTGCGCGACCGCAACGTCGGCTTCGTGTTCCAGCACTACGCGCTGTTCCGCCACATGACGGTGTTCGACAACGTCGCCTTCGGCCTGCGCATGAAGCCCAAAAAGGAGCGCCCCAGCGAGGCGCAGATCGCCGCCAAGGTCCATGAGCTGCTCGACATGGTGCAGCTCGACTGGCTGGCCGACCGCTACCCGGAGCAGCTCTCCGGCGGCCAGCGCCAGCGCATCGCCCTGGCCCGCGCGCTGGCGGTGGAGCCGAAGATCCTCCTGCTCGACGAGCCGTTCGGCGCCCTCGACGCCAAGGTGCGCAAGGAGCTGCGCCGCTGGCTGGCGCGCCTGCACGAGGAGATCAACCTGACCTCGGTGTTCGTCACCCATGACCAGGAGGAAGCCATGGAGGTCGCCGACCGCATCGTGGTGATGAACAAGGGAGTGGTCGAGCAGATCGGCTCGCCTGGCGAGGTCTACGAGCAGCCGGCCAGCGACTTCGTCTACCACTTCCTCGGCGATTCCAACCGCCTGCACCTGGGTGACGATGGGCACAT
>CAZFFB010000376.1:0-2049 GCA_964517735.1 uncultured Pseudomonas sp. | reverse complement strand
CGCCAGTCCACGAAACCGCGCCTCGTTGCCCTCGAACAGCTCGGCCAGGGTATCGAGGAACAGGCTCTTGCCGAAGCGGCGCGGGCGGGAGAGGAAGTAGTAGTTGCCTTCCTCGATCAGCTGCAGAGCGATGCCGGTCTTGTCGACGTAGTAGCAGTCGTCCTCGCGGATACGCGCGAATGTCTGAATACCGATGGGCAGCTTCTTGCGGGACATGGCGGGGAACCTATAGGCAGATGCGGTGATTGTAGCGGGCCGGGCTGGACTCAACTGAAGCTGGTGGAGTGCATGCCCAGCTCTGCAGCTACCACGGCGACGGGGCGAGCGTTCAGCGCTCTCTGTACATGCCAGGCAGACAGCACATCACCCTCCCTGCTCAGGCCCAGTCCTCGCTCCCAGTACGACAGATAAGCCTCGCCACGCTCCGCGGCATAGTGATTCCCCAGCGTGGCTGAGCAGTCGAGTGCGTACTGCCAGTTGTTCTCGCGCATGCAGACGCCATGCTCCGGATGCGGCAGCTGACCCAGTCCGGTCAGGTATTTGGCACTCTTGGCATCCAGCGGCCGGAATACCGCGACCCTCAGGCGGCCATCCTCGCGGGCACTGATGGCGGCAACCAGGCTTTCCTCGCGCTGGATGGTGACCAGCTCACCCGCCAGATCCGCCGGCCCGAGCTCCAGCCACCAGTCATCGCCCATCACGGGAGCGGCGGCTCGACCATCGTCCGCGGTCAGCAACTGGGCCAGCCGATTCATGGCCGGCGCGTAGTGCCGCCAGTCCACACCCGCTTCGGCGCCATGCTGCTGCAGAGCGTGCAGCATGACCGCCAGCGGCAACTCGCCATCCTGGGAGAGAGCTGCCTGCAGGTCGCCCGGTGGCAGCGGGTAGGCAATGTCCGGCAGGCCGTAGCGGGCCAGGATTTCGGGCTTGAGGTGGATCTCAGTCAGGTTGTGCATGGTTACTCACTGCAATCAGCTGGCAGTGTCATCCCCCATCTGCCGGTCAAACGACTGACGGATCAGCCCCATCACATAGGGCAGCTCATCCCGGCTGGCGAGGGCAACTTCGACGTCACCATTTCCCCAGCGCCCCAGGTTCGTGACATCACGGCACAGCCCCTTCGGATCATCGATCTCATGGAAGGGCATATTGAGCGACAGCCGCAACCGCTTGGCTTGTGGAACCACATCGACAAAATTGGTTTCTGCCTTGTAGGCGATATACAGCTTGAGCACCTCCTCCTTGACGCAGGGATCGAGCTCCAGAACCGCTGTGCGCAGGCCTTCGAAAAGCTCACGAACGGGGCCGGATGCTAGGTGCGGATGATCGTCGATGCTGTACTGGCTGCCAGTCGGAAGACTCGATGGGCGATATGCATCGAGAATGTCCGCAGCCAGCCGTGGAGCATCCCAGACCTTCGCCGCTTCCTTGGCCAGACGCTCTGCCCGGTGCTTGATTGCCGCCTCGTTCCACTTTTCCACACTGCCAAGCCCCTGATTCAGCCTGAGCGGGCTGTGTGCGAACCCTATGGGGTTTCCGTCCTTGTCGGTAACCTGGCCGCGCTTGAAAGCAAACGGATGATCGCGATACTCGCTGTTGTAACCCGTCAAGGTCAGGTTGCCGAGCGTATGCAGCCATGTCTCCTGGACAGCCTTCCAGTCCTCGCCAAGCTCGGCCTGCCAGCTCGGAGAAAGCTCCGGGTTCTGCGGGAGAATGTGCTCGATGGTGTAGTCCTCGATGGCGACACGCTCTTTCCTTCCATGGTTCTCAAGACGACGCAGCCAGTAACTGCGGCTACGGAAGTTGTAGAGGTCTCGCTGCTTGAGCTCGCGCTGGAATTCGTCATCACTGGGGAAACGGCGGTACGAAGGCAGCAGCATGAAACTGGCCTGCACGCTCTCCAGATAACGGTCCTTCTTCAGGGTGCGCGAAAGGCCCGCGAATGTCTTGTTCAGTGAGTTTGTCGGGATGTTGCAGACTGCTCGGCGAAATACATAGCTTTCCACCAGACGTATGACCTGGCGCAGCTCGTCTGCGCTCAGAACTTCC
>CAZFFB010000375.1:0-2069 GCA_964517735.1 uncultured Pseudomonas sp. | reverse complement strand
CAGGGCGGCCTGCTCAAGTTCGTGCATGGCGGCGAATACCACGCCTACAACCCGGCCGTGGTGCGCCTGCTGCAGGAAGCCGTGCAGCAGGGCGACTACGCGCGTTTTCGTGACTACAGCGCGCTGGTCGACCAGCGCCCAGTGTCGATGATCCGCGACCTGCTCAAGGTCAAGCTCGCCGAGCAGCCGCTGGCGCTGGAGGAGGTCGAGCCGCTCTCGGACATCTTCAAGCGCTTCGATGCGGCCGGCATCTCCCTCGGCGCGCTGTCGCCGGAAGCCCACGAGGCACTGGCCGAGGCGATGAACCGCCTGGGCGCGCGCTCCAACTCCGGCGAGGGCGGTGAGGATCCTGCGCGCTACGGCACCATCAAGAGCTCGAAGATCAAGCAGGTGGCCACCGGCCGCTTCGGCGTCACCCCCGAGTACCTGGTCAACGCCGAAGTGCTGCAGATCAAGGTTGCCCAGGGCGCCAAGCCCGGCGAGGGCGGTCAGCTGCCGGGCGGCAAGGTCAACGGCCTGATCGCCCGCCTGCGCTACGCAGTGCCCGGCGTGACGCTGATCTCGCCGCCGCCGCACCACGACATCTACTCGATCGAAGACCTGGCGCAGCTGATCTTCGACCTCAAGCAGGTCAACCCGCAGGCGCTGGTCTCGGTCAAGCTGGTCGCCGAGCCGGGTGTTGGCACCATCGCCGCCGGCGTGGCCAAGGCCTATGCCGATCTGATCACCATCTCCGGCTACGACGGCGGCACTGGCGCATCGCCCTTGACCTCGATCAAGTACGCCGGCAGCCCGTGGGAGCTGGGTCTGGCCGAGGCGCACCAGACCCTGCGCGGCAACGACTTGCGTGGCAAGGTGCGGGTGCAGACCGATGGCGGCCTGAAGACCGGTCTTGACGTGATCAAGGCGGCGATCCTTGGCGCCGAGAGTTTCGGCTTTGGCAGTGCGCCGATGATTGCCCTGGGCTGCAAGTACCTGCGCATCTGCCACCTGAACAACTGCGCTACCGGCGTAGCCACCCAGAATGACCGGCTGCGCAAGGAGCACTTCATCGGCACCGTCGAGATGGTGATGAACTTCTTTACCTTCATCGCCGAGGAAACCCGCGAGTGGCTGGCGCGCCTGGGTGTGCGCAGTCTGGCCGAGCTGATCGGGCGCACCGACCTGCTCGAGGTGCTGCCGGGCGAGACCGCCAAGCAGGGCAACCTCGACCTGACCCCGCTGCTGGGCAGCGACCACATCCCGGCCGACAAGCCGCAGTTCTGTGAGGTGGAGAAGAACCCGCCGTTCGATCAGGGCCTCCTGGCCGAGCGGATGGTCGAGATGGCGCTGCCGGCCATCGAGGGCAAGCTCGGCGGCGAGTTCGCGCTGGACATCTGCAACTGCGACCGTTCGATCGGTGCGCGCCTCTCCGGCGAGATCGCCCGCCGTCATGGCAACCAGGGCATGAGCGATGCGCCGATCACCTTCCGCTTCAAGGGCACCGCCGGGCAGAGCTTTGGTGTATGGAACGCCGGTGGCCTCAACCTGCACCTGGAAGGCGATGCCAACGACTACGTCGGCAAGGGCATGACCGGCGGCACGATCGTCGTCACCCCGCCGGCCGGCAGCGCGCTGCAGAGTCAGGAGTCGGCGATCCTTGGCAACACCTGCCTGTACGGTGCCACCGGCGGCAAGCTGTTCGCGGCCGGCACCGCCGGCGAGCGCTTCGCGGTACGCAACTCCGGCGCCCACGCGGTGGTGGAAGGCACCGGCGATCACTGCTGCGAGTACATGACCGGCGGCTTCGTCTGTGTGCTGGGCAAGACCGGCTACAACTTCGGCTCGGGCATGACCGGCGGCTTCGCCTACGTGCTGGATCTGGATAACAGCTTCTACGACCGCGTTAACCACGAGCTGGCGGAAATTCAGCGGATCAAGGACAAGATGGCCGCGCTGGGGCTTTCCTGCGTCGGCCTGAGCGGGCACTGCAACCTCATGGACGAGACGCGCCTGAACGACTTCCGCAGGAACATGGAGCTGGCCAAGGAGCTGGGCTGCAAGTACATCATCTCCTCCACCGGCGAGGT
>CAZFFB010000374.1:0-2071 GCA_964517735.1 uncultured Pseudomonas sp. | reverse complement strand
GTGCTGACCGGGCCGAAGGCCTCGATGTCGTGGGCGCCGCCTTCGGCGTGCGGGTCGCGGCTCTTGAGCAGGGTCGGGGCGAAGAACGCGCCCTCGGCCACCTTGTCGCCGACGAACTGCGCCTCGCCGCGGAACAGCAGCTCGCTGATGGCCAGCAGCGCCTCGACGCGGCCGGAGACGTCGTCCAGCTGGTCGTGGGAGGCCAGCGGACCCATCTTCACGCCGTCCTTGCTCGGGTCGCCGACCACCACCTTGGCCAGGCGCGCGGCCAGGCGTTCGGCGACGGCGTCGAGGCGGTTGTCGGGAACGATGATGCGGCGGATGGCGGTGCACTTCTGCCCGGCCTTGACCGTCATCTCGCGGGCGACTTCCTTGACGAACAGCTCGAACTCCTCGTCGTCCGGGGTCACGTCCGGGGCGAGGATCGCGCAGTTCAGCGAGTCGGCCTCGGCGGTGAAGGGCACCGAGTGGCGGATCAGGTTGGGGGTGACGCGCAGCTTGGCGGCAGTGTCGGCCGAGCCGGTGAAGGTCACCACGTCCTGGCCGTCAAGGCGCTCGAGCAGATCGCCGGTGCTGCCGATCACCAGCTGCAGCGCGCCCTCGGGCAGCAGGCCGGAGGCCTGCATCAGGCGCACGCAGGCCTCGGTGACGTAGCTGGTCGCGGTGGCCGGCTTGATGATGCACGGCATGCCGGCGAGGAAGGTCGGCGCGAACTTCTCCAGCATCCCCCAGATCGGGAAGTTGAAGGCGTTGATGTGCACCGCCAGGCCGCCGCGCGGCACCAGGATGTGGGTGCCGGCGAAGTGGTTCTGCTTGCCCAGCGCCACGGCCGGCCCTTCGTGGACCAGGTTGCCGGAGGGCAGCTCGCGGGTGCCGAAACCGGCATAGGCGAACAGCGTGCCGGCGCCGCCCTCGATGTCGATCCAGCTGTCCATGCGGGTCGCGCCGCTGTGATGGCTGATGGCGTAGAGCGATTCCTTGTGCTCCATCAGGTACTTGCCCAGCGCCTTGAGGATCTGCGCGCGGCGCTGGAAGTCCAGCGCCAGCAGGGCCGGCACGCCTTGGCGGCGGGCAAACGCGCAGGCCTCGGCGAAGTCGGGGCGCTCGGCGTGGGTGTGGGCGATGATCTGGCCATCGATGGCGCTGTGCAGCGCCTGGGCGGCATCCGTGCCGATCCAGCGGCCGGCGATGAAGCTTTGCAGGGTGGTCATCAGGGTTCTCCTGAAACAAGACGGGGCAGGGCCTGCAGCGGGCAGGCAGGCGCACCGCCTTGCGGGTACAGGCGGTGCGCGTTGCGGGATTCTGGCGGTCGGTGCGGTCAGATCTGGTCGAAGTCCAGCACGACCTTGTCGCTGATCGGGAAGGCCTGGCAGGACAGGACGAAGCCTGCGGCCACCTCGTAGTCTTCCAGAGCGAAGTTGGCGTCCATCTCTACCTCGCCTTCCACCACCTTGCACTTGCAGGTCGAGCAGACGCCGGCCTTGCAGGAGTAGGGCAGCTCCAGGCCCTGGGCGTTGCCGGCATCCAGCAGGTTCTGGCTGTTGCGCGCAAGCTCAAAGCTCACCGCGCGACCATCGCTGATCACCGTGACCTGGGTCTGGCTCTGGTCAGTCTGCGCGGCAGCGGCACGGGCTTCGCGGCGCCCGCTGGCAGCTGTGCCGGCATTGAACAGCTCGAAGTGGATGCGCTCGGCCGGCATCTGGTGGGCCTTGAGGGTGTCGCGCACGGTCTCGGTCATTTCCAGCGGACCACAGATGAAGGCCGCATCAAGGTTCGGCACGTCCAGCCAGCGCGAGAACAGCGCCTCGCACTTGGCGGCATCGATGCGACCGTTATAGAGGTCAATGTCCTGCTGCTCGCGGCTGAACACGAAGATCAGGTTGAGGCGCTCAAGGTACTGGTTCTTCAGGTCCTCAAGCTGCTCGCGGAAGATGGTGCTGTGGGTGGCCCGGTTGCCGTAGATCAGGGTGAAGCGGCTGTGGGGCTCGGTTTCCAGGGTGGTCTTGAGGATCGACAGGATCGGCGTGATGCCGCTGCCCGCGGCCACGCCCAGGTAATTGCCCTCGCGCGC
>CAZFFB010000373.1:253-2071 GCA_964517735.1 uncultured Pseudomonas sp. | reverse complement strand
AACGCAACGGCAGGCGCGCTCATCGCCATGCGCGGCCATCCGGCCAGCGAAACCGGCAATCCCCTGCTCGACATGCAGACCGAACAGCCGACCCACAAGCTCGACGACCCCGGCATCGGCCTGCGCGACAACGGCCGCCGGGTGCTGACCTACGCCGACCTGCGCAGCCGCTTCGCCGACCCGGACGGCCGCGCGCCGACGCGCACGATCGAGCTGCACCTGACCGGCCACATGGAGCGCTTCGCCTGGTCGATCGACGGGGTCAAGTTCGCCGATGCCGAGCCGATCCGGCTGAAATACGGCGAACGGGTGCGCATCGTGCTGGTCAACGACACCATGATGCACCACCCCATCCACCTGCATGGCCTGTGGAGCGATCTTGAGGATCAGTACGGCAACTTCCGGGTCCGCAAGCACACCCTCGACATGCCGCCCGGCGCGATCCGCAGCTTCCGCGTCACCGCCGACGCGCTCGGCCGCTGGGCCTTCCACTGCCACATGCTGATGCACATGGACCTTGGCATGTTCCGCGAAGTCCGCGTCGAAGCGTAAGGAAATCAGACCATGAACCGCACCCTGCCCTTCGCCATCGCCCTTGGCCTGAACCTGAGCATCGGCCTGCTCGCCAGCGCCCAGGCCGCCGATCCGCACGACCACGCGGGCCATGCCGGGCACAGCATGCCGGCGATGGATCACGGCTCGATGGGCCACGGCGGCATGCGCCACGAGCAGATGATGCAGATGCACCAGCAGCACATGCAGCAGATGCAGGGCCAGCCGCAGGCGGCGCCCGGTGCCGGCGAGCACGCCGGCCATCATCCCGCCGGCTACCCGGGGGCTCCGCTGCCGCCGATCAGCGACGCCGACAGCGCCGCGGCCTTCCCCGACCTGCCCCACCGGCACATGCACGACGGCGGGACCCACTTCCTGTTCCTCGCCGACCAGCTGGAGTGGCAGGACGCTGATGCCGGCAGCGCCCTGGCCTGGGATTTGAGTGGCTGGGTCGGCGGCGACATCGACCGCCTCGGGTTCCGCTCCGAGGGCGAGCGGGTCGCCGGACGCACCGAGCAGGCCGAGCTGCAGCTGCTGTGGAGCCACGCCATCGGCCCCTGGTGGGAACCGGTGCTTGGTGTGCGCCAGGACTTCAAGCCCGGCCCGGCGCAGACCTGGGCCGCCTTCGGCGTGCAGGGCATGCCGCTGTACGGTCTGGAAACCGAGCTCACCGCCTTCCTCGGCGAGGCCGGGCAGAGCGCCCTGCGCCTGGGCGCCGAGTACGACATCCTGCTGACCCAGCGGCTGATCCTGCAGCCGGCGGCCGAACTCAACCTGCACGCGCGCAACGACGAGGCGCGCGGCGTCGGCTCCGGCCTCTCCGACCTCGAACTGGGCCTGCGCCTGCGCTACGAGATCCGTCGCGAGTTCGCCCCCTATATCGGCGTCAGCTGGCAGCGCGCCTACGGCAACAGCGCCGACCTGCACCGCGCGCATGGCGAGGATGTCAGTGAGGCGCGTCTGCTGGCGGGCGTACGCTTCTGGTTCTGAGGGTGCGCACGCTGGCCAACCCTCCCCGCCTTGCGTAGGATCCTGCGCGCCCTTGTCCCCGCACATCCGGTACGGGGACCGTTACGCAAGGTTTCGCCCATGTCTCTCCCCCGTCTGCGCGCCGATCTGCTGGCCGGACTCACCACCTCCTTCGCCCTGGTGCCCGAGTGCATCGCCTTTGCCCTGGTCGCCCAGCTCAACCCGCTGATGGGCCTCTATGGCGCCTTCATCATCTGCACCCTGACCGCGCTGTTCGGCGGCCGGCCGGGCCTGGTG
>CAZFFB010000373.1:0-243 GCA_964517735.1 uncultured Pseudomonas sp. | reverse complement strand
GCCGGCTCGATGGCGGTGGTGATCATTGCCCTGGTGGTGCAGCACGGCGCGCAGTACCTGCTGGCCACCGTGCTGCTCGGCGGGCTGATCATGCTGGCTTTTGGCCTGCTGCGCCTTGGCAAGCTGATCCGCATGGTGCCGCACCCGGTGATGCTCGGCTTCGTCAACGGGCTGGCGATCGTCATCGCCCTGTCACAGCTTGAACACTTCCAGCACGATGGCGCCTGGCTGAGCGGCAGCATG
>CAZFFB010000372.1:0-2104 GCA_964517735.1 uncultured Pseudomonas sp. | reverse complement strand
ATCGACGAGATAGGGCGCGATGTCGCGCGTCAGCAGGGTAAACTTGACCAGTTCCTCCATGACGTCGACGACGCGGTCGTAATAGGCCGAAGGCTTCATGCGATCGTTGTCGTCGAACTCGAGGAAAGCCTTTGCCACCGACGACTGGTTGGGGATGGTGAGCATGCGCATCCAGCGCCCGAGCACGCGCATCTGGTTGACCGCATTGAACGACTGTGAGCCACCGCAGACCTGCATCAGCGCCAGGGTCTTGCCCTGGGTCGGACGGATCGCACCCATGGTCAGCGGAATCCAGTCGATCTGCGCCTTGAACACCGCGCTCATCGCGCCATGGCGCTCCGGCGAGCACCACACCTGACCTTCAGACCAGAGCACCAGCTCGCGCAGTTCCTGCACCCTGGGATGGTCCTCCGGCGCGTCATCCGGCAGCGGCAGGCCGGACGGGTCGAAGATGCGCGTTTCGGCGCCGAAGCGTTCGAGCAAGCGGGCGGCCTCCTGCACCAGCAGTCGACTGTAGGAGCGCTCGCGGTTGGAGCCATAGAGCAGCAGGATGCGCGGCGAGTGTTCCGGCTGCACTGGCAGGCCGAGCTTGTCCAGGTCAGGCAGGTCGAGCAGTTCGGGATCGATATTGGGCAGGTCGTCGGGCATGGTATCCATCCGGGGGCAAACGGGTTACAGGCTGCCGATACGGGCCAGCTCGGCCTTCAGGGCATCGGCATCCAGCTGGTCGATGGGCAAAGCGAGAAAGGCCTGAATACGACCGATGATCCGCGTAACCGTGGCGTCGAAGGCCGCCGCGATTTCGGCGTCGCTTCCCGTCACCTCGGAGGGATCCGCCAGCCCCCAGTGCGCGCGCAGCGCCGGGCCGAAGAACACCGGACAGGCCTCGCCCGCCGCCTTGTCGCAGACGGTGATGACCAGATCGGGTTGCAACTCGGCATGCGCTTCGATGGGCTTGCTGGACAGTCCTTCACAGGCCACCCCCGTCCGTTCCAGTGCTTTCAGCGTGAGCGGATGAACGAAGCCCTTCGGCTCGCTGCCGGCGCTGTAAGCACGCAGGCCGGCCGGAGCCAGATGATTGAACAGGGCTTCGCAGAGGATGCTGCGGCAGCTGTTGGCCGTGCACAGGAACAGAACCTTCATGGCAGTACTCATAGTTCGGCGCCCTCAGGCGCGGGCGCTAGTGCGCTCGGGGCGGTTACGCATGCCCTCCAGGCGCTCGGTATCCGGCCGCAGCCAGTGCTTGTTGGCCGCCAGGATGGTGGCGAGCATCTCGTGCACCCAGTCCGGCAGATGCGGATGCAGGCGGTAGTAGACCCACTGGCCCTGGCGACGATCCTCCAGCACGCCACAACTGCGCAGCAGCGCCAGGTGCCGGGAGATCTTCGGCTGGCTTTCTTCCAATGCCGCGGTCAGCTCGCAGACACACAGCTCACCCTCGCGGGCGATCAGCAGGGTCATGCGTGCCCGGGTCTCGTCGGCCAGGCATTTGAAAACCGCGGTGGGGGTTAGGTGCTCGACCATGGCAATCCTCAGCGTTTGTTCTTCACCAGCACGAACATCTTGATGCGCTCGTGGATCTCGTGAAGGGTGTGGCGATAGGCGTCAGGCTTGCGGCTGGTGGCCGGGTCCTTGAAGTCCCAGGCGAGGTACTCGCCAGCTCCGGGCAGCGCCTGACATTCAAGGGCCGATTTATCGCACAGGGTGATGACATAGTCGAAGCGCTCGCCAGCGAACTCGTCCAGCGACTTGCTGTGCAGGTCATCGGTGGCCACCCCCAGGTGCTCCAGGGCACTCAGGGCGCGCGGATCGACCGCCGCCGGCGCAGTGCCGGCGCTGAAGGCGGCGAAATGCTCGCCGTCGGTGTGGCGCAGCAGGGCTTCGGCCATCTGCGAACGCGCCGAGTTGGCGACGCAGATGAACAGCACGCGGGTCTTGTAGCTCATTGATGAGGCTCGCTTGTGAATGCGTTTTGGCGAATATATTATCTGCCATATGTGAAGTAAAGCATGCATGCACTGAAACGGCTGGCAGCCTCATCAAGGTCAGGACTACTGCACGTCGTGCGACCACCTGCCGCTCCAGCAGAAAAAATTCACATATT
>CAZFFB010000371.1:0-2108 GCA_964517735.1 uncultured Pseudomonas sp. | reverse complement strand
ATGGGCGGCCTCGCGCTGGGCAGCAGGCAGGGCGGCCGGCTGGCCGCGCGCCTCGAAAAAAAGGGGCCGGCCGCGGCGGCCCGCGCCTACGCCCTGTGCGAGCTGGGCCTGGCCCTGAGCGCGCCGGTAGTGCCGCTGCTGCGGGTGGCGAGCCTTGAGGAGGCCGTGCAGCGCGCCAGCGAGCTGGCGCAGACGGGCGATGCGCTGCTGCTCTCGCCGGCCTGCGCGAGCCTTGACATGTTCAAGAGCTTTGAGGAGCGCGGGCGCTGCTTTGCTCGTGCGGTGGAGGCACTGTCCTGATGCGCTTCCCGTTGCCGCTTTCCCCCTCGCCGCTATTCAGCCGGCGCGGCATTGACGTCGATTTCCCGCTGCTGGCCGGCTGTCTGGCATTGCTGGGCCTGGGCTTTGTGATGGTCACCTCGGCCTCCTCGGATGTGGCGGCGGTGCAGACCGGAAGCACCTTCTACTACATGATCCGCCAGATCATCTATCTGCTGATCGGTGCGGGGGCCGGGCTGCTGGTTCTGCTGATTCCGGTGGCCAGCTGGCAGAAACATAGCGGGCGTCTGCTGCTGGTCGGCGTGTTGCTGCTGGTGCTGGTGCTGGTGCCGGGGATCGGCCGTCAGGTCAATGGTGCGCAGCGCTGGATCGGTCTTGGCCTGTTCAATATCCAGCCCTCTGAGCTGGCCAAGCTGTTCACCGTGGTCTATCTGGCCAGCTATCTGGTGCGGCGTCAGGCGTTCGTGCGCAGCCGTATCCGCGGCATCTTCCTGCCCCTGCTGCTGCTGAGCATGCTGGCGCTGCTGCTGCTGCTGGAGCCTGACTTCGGCGCGACCGTGGTGCTGTTTGGGACCGGGGTGGTGATGCTGTTTCTGGGCGGGGTGGCGCTGCGTTTCTTCGTGCCGCTGGCCATCGGGACCCTGGGGCTTGGGGTGCTGGTGATGACCATGGAAAGTTATCGCATGCAGCGGCTGACCAACTTCATCGACCCGTGGGCCGATCAGTTCGGTGCAGGCTACCAGCTCAGCCAGGCGCTGATTGCTTTCGGGCGTGGCGAGTGGTTCGGCGTCGGGCTGGGTAACAGCGTGCAGAAGCAGTTCTACCTGCCCGAGGCCCATACCGACTTTGTCTTTGCTGTACTGGCCGAGGAGCTGGGCATGGTCGGTGCCTTGCTGACCGTCGGCCTGTTCCTGCTGGTGACCTTGCGGGCGATCTACATCGGTCTGTGCGCCGAGCGCGAGCGCCAGTACTTTGCCGCTTATGTGTCCTATGGCCTGGCGATCCTCTGGATCGGCCAGTTTCTGATCAATATCGGCGTCAACGTCGGCTTGCTGCCGACCAAGGGACTGACCCTGCCGTTTCTCAGTTACGGCGGCAGCTCGCTGGTGATTTGCTGCGTCAGTCTGGCACTGCTGCTGCGTATCGACTGGGAGCGCCGTACTCAGCTTGGCAATGCCGATGTGGAGTTCAGCGAGGCCGACTTTGCCGATGAAGAGGAGCTGCCCCATGGGCGCTAATGTGCTGATCATGGCCGGCGGTACCGGCGGGCATGTCTTCCCGGCGCTGGCCTGCGCCCGCGAGTTTGCGGCCCGCGGTTACACCGTGCATTGGCTGGGCACGCCGCGCGGCATCGAGAACGAGCTGGTTCCCCAGGCGGGGCTGCCGCTGCATCACATTCAGGTCAGTGGTCTGCGTGGCAAGGGCTGGCGGGCGTTGCTGCGTGCACCCTGGCAGCTGCTCGGTGCCCTGCGTCAGGCCCGCCGGGTGCTGCGCGAGGTACAGCCGGTCTGTGTGCTGGGCATGGGCGGCTTTGTCACCGGCCCCGGCGGGCTGGCGGCACGGCTGGCGGGTATGCCGCTGTTCATCCTTGAGCGGAATGCCGGGGCCGGTACCAGTAACCGTCTGCTGGCACCTCTGGCCAGCCGGATCTGCGAGGCTTTCCCGGCTACCTTCGCCGCTTCCAGCAAATGCCGCACCACCGGTAACCCGGTGCGTGCCGAGCTGTTCGAGCACGCCGCTGCTGCAGCGGATGCCGGGCAACCGGTACGCCTGCTGGTGCTGGGTGGCAGTCTTGGCGCCGAGCCCCTCAATCAGCTGCTGCCGGCGGC
>CAZFFB010000370.1:1727-2115 GCA_964517735.1 uncultured Pseudomonas sp. | reverse complement strand
GTGGCGCGCGCCCAGCACGCGCTGATGGAACTGGCGGAGAAACTGGCGCACCGCGGGATCAGCGTGAAATACGCCATCCACCCGGTGGCCGGGCGGATGCCGGGGCACATGAACGTGCTGCTGGCCGAGGCCGAGGTGCCCTACGAGCAGGTGTTCGAGATGGACGACATCAACCCCGAGTTCGGCCAGACCGACGTGGTGCTGGTGCTGGGCGCCAACGACGTGGTCAACCCGGCGGCGAAGACCGACCCGCACTCGCCGATTGCCGGGATGCCGATCCTCGACGCGTACAAGGCCAGAACCGTGATCGTCAACAAGCGCTCGATGGCCAGCGGCTACGCGGGCCTGGACAACGAACTGTTCTACATGGACAAGTCGATGATGGTGT
>CAZFFB010000370.1:0-1717 GCA_964517735.1 uncultured Pseudomonas sp. | reverse complement strand
CTGACCCCCGGCCTCGGCCGCCCCGGCCCCTCGACGCCGCAACCGCCACCGTGCCCCGGTGGCGGTTGCGGCGTCTTGCCGTTGGCGCAGCGCCTGCCGCCCGGCGGGCGGGTATTGCTACCAAGGAAGCAGGTCTTTGCTCCCCGCGATCAATTGTTGCGCCACCCCCTGCGGCGAAGAATTCGTCACAGACCGGGAAAAATTCCCGGCGATAACAATGAACCCGCAGAGGTAGCCGCAATGAAGCACTCCGGTCTCACCCATTCCTTCGCCAGGACCACGCTGGGCCTCGCGCTGGCGCTGTCCGGCCTGTCCGCCTGGGCCGTCACCGACGAGGACATCCTCAAGGACGCGCAGACCCCCAGCGAGGTGGTCACCAACGGCCTCGGCCTGCAGGGTCAGCGCTACAGCACCCTGGATACCCTCAACGCCAACAACGTCACCCAGCTGCGGCCGGTGTGGGCGTTCTCCTTCGGCGGCGAGAAGCAGCGCGGCCAGCAGGCCCAGCCGCTGATCAAGGATGGCGTGATGTACATGACCGCCTCCTACTCGCGGGTGTTCGCGGTGGATGCGCGCACCGGCAAGGAACTGTGGCAGTACGACGCGCGCCTGCCCGACGGCATCATGCCGTGCTGCGACGTGATCAACCGCGGCGTCTCCCTGTACGGCGACCTGGTGATCTTCGGCACCCTCGACGCCAAGCTGGTCGCCCTCAACAAGGACACCGGCAAGGTGGTGTGGAAGAAGACCGTGGCCGACTACAAGGCCGGCTACTCGATGACCGCCGCGCCGCTGGTGGTCAACGGCAAGCTGATCACCGGCGTGTCCGGCGGCGAGTTCGGCGTGGTCGGCAAGATCGAGGCCTACAACCCGAAGAACGGCGAGCTGCTGTGGACCCGTCCGACCGTGGAAGGCCACATGGGCTACGTCTGGAAGGACGGCAAGAAGGTCGAGAACGGCATCACCGGCGGCGAGGCCGGCAAGTCCTGGCCGGGCGACCTGTGGAAGACCGGCGGCGCGGCGCCCTGGCTGGGCGGCTACTACGACCCGGAAACCAACCAGCTGCTGTTCGGCACCGGCAACCCGGCGCCGTGGAACTCGCACCTGCGCCCCGGCGACAACCTCTACTCGTCCTCGCGCCTGGCGCTGAACCCGGACGACGGCACCATCAAGTGGCACTTCCAGACCACCCCGCACGACGGCTGGGACTACGACGGCGTCAACGAGCTGGTGTCGTTCAACTACCAGGACGGCGGCAAGACCGTGAAGGCGGCGGCCACCGCCGACCGCAACGGCTTCTTCTACGTGCTCGACCGCACCAACGGCAAGTTCATCCGTGGCTTCCCGTTCGTCGACAAGATCACCTGGGCCAAGGGCCTGGACAAGAACGGCCGGCCGATCTACGACGACGCCAACCGTCCGGGCTCGCCGAACGACGCCGGCGCGCAGGGCAAGACCGTCACCGTGGCGCCGTCCTTCCTTGGCGGCAAGAACTGGATGCCGATGGCCTACAGCCAGGACACCGGGCTGTTCTACGTGCCCTCCAACGAGTGGAGCATGGACATCTGGAACGAGGGTACCGCCTACAAGAAGGGCGCGGCCTACCTCGGCGCCGGCTTCACCATCCACCCGCTCAACGAGGACTACATCGGCGTGCTGCGCGCCATCGACCCGAAGACCGGCAAGGAAGTCTGGCGCTACAAGAACGACGCGCCGC
>CAZFFB010000369.1:0-2119 GCA_964517735.1 uncultured Pseudomonas sp. | reverse complement strand
GGTTCTCGATCTTGATCTGGTTGATCATGTCGATACCAAAGTTCAGGTGCATGGACTCATCGCGCAGGATGTACTGGAACTGCTCGGCGGTGCCGGTCATCTTGTTGCGGCGACCCATGGAGAGGATCTGGGTGAACCCGCAGTAGAAGAAGATGCCTTCCAGCACGCAATAGTAGGCGATCAGGTTCTTCAGGAACTGCTTGTCGGTTTCGACGGTGCCGGTGGTGAAGGTCGGATCGCTGATCGAGCGGGTGTATTTCAGCCCCCAGGAGGCCTTCTTCGCCACGCTCGGGATCTCGTGGTACATGTTGAAGATCTCGCCCTCATCCATGCCCAGCGACTCGATGCAGTACTGGTAGGCGTGGGTGTGGATCGCCTCCTCGAACGACTGGCGCAGGATGTACTGGCGGCATTCGGGGTTGGTGATCAGGCGGTACACGGCCAGCACCAGGTTGTTGGCCACCAGCGAGTCGGCGGTGGAGAAGAAGCCCAGCGAGCGCTTGACGATGCGCCGCTCGTCCTCGGTCAGGCCATCAGCGCTTTTCCACAGGGCGATGTCGGCGGTCATGTTGACCTCCTGAGGCATCCAGTGGTTGGCGCAGCCGTCCAGGTACTTCTGCCAGGCCCAGTCGTACTTGAGCGGGACCAGCTGGTTGAGGTCAGCGCGGCAGTTGATCATGCGCTTCTCGTCGACGCGCACGCGGGCGCTGGCGCCTTCCAGATCCTCGAGGCCTTCCTGGATATCCAGATCGTTCAGAGCGGCCTTGGCGCGGGCCACGGCATCAGAGTCATCGGCCGTCACGGTGCGGGCGTCATGGGCGGCGGCATCGCCGTCGCGATCCAGGCCCGGGTGGCGCTCGGCACTGGCCGCCTGGGCCGGTGCGCTCGGGCGGGTAGCGACGACGGTGTCTTCGGTATCGAATTCATCCCAGTTCAGCATGGTGTTTCTCCTGTCTGGTGGCGTGATCCGCAGCGTGCGGAACTGTATGGGTAGCCAGCAATCTGGATTCTACGTTCAGGTGGTGCAGGCGCAAGATGCATCTGGGGGCCGCTGGTCGGCGCGGGGCTGTCGCCCTCTTGTCCCGGCCCCTCTCCCGCAGGAGAGGGGGCGTGCTGCGTTACTGGCAGGCCTCGCAGTCGGGGTTGTCGATCGAGCAGGCCTGCGGCACCGGCGCGGGTTTGGGCTCGCTGCCGGGCAGGGTCTCCTCGATGGCCGAGCTGACGGCGTTGAGCTTGCCGGTGCTGATGGTCGACTTCTCGGTGCTGGTGGCGGCCAGCGCGCGGAGGTAGTAGGTGGTCTTCAGGCCGCGGAACCAGGCCATGCGGTAGGTCACGTCCAGCTTCTTGCCAGAGGCGCCGGCGATGTACAGATTCAGCGACTGGGCCTGGTCGATCCACTTCTGGCGGCGGCTGGCGGCCTCGACGATCCAGCGAGTCTCGACTTCGAAGGCGGTGGCGTACAGCGCCTTGAGGTCGGCCGGGATGCGCTCGATCTGCTGCACCGAGCCGTCGTAGTACTTCAGGTCGTTGACCATCACCGCATCCCACAGGCCGCGCGCCTTGAGGTCATGGACCAGATAGGGGTTGATGACGGTGAACTCGCCGGAGAGGTTCGATTTGACGTAGAGGTTCTGGTAGGTCGGCTCGATCGACTGCGACACGCCGACGATGTTGGAGATGGTCGCGGTCGGGGCGATGGCCATGATGTTGGAGTTGCGGATGCCGCGCTTGACGCGCTCGCGGATCGGCGCCCAGTCCAGGGTGCTGGTGCGATCGACCTCGATGTACTGAGCACCACGCTGCTCGGTGAGGATGTCCAGCGAGTCCAGCGGCAGGATGCCCTGACTCCACAGCGAACCCTCGAAGCTTGAATAGGCGCCACGCTCCTCGGCCAGCGCGCAGGAGGCCTGGATGGCGTAGTAGCTGATGGCTTCCATCGACTGGTCGGCAAAGGCGATGGCCGCCTCGCTGCCGTAGGCGATGTGCTGCAAGTACAGGGCGTCCTGGAAGCCCATGATGCCCAGACCCACCGGGCGGTGCTTGAAGTTGGCGTTCTGCGCCTGCGGCACGCTGTAGTAGTTGATGTCGATGACGTTGTCGAGCATGCGCACGGCGGTCT